>CAYYHT010000115.1:0-13879 GCA_964471355.1 uncultured Enterobacteriaceae bacterium | reverse complement strand
TTCCTGGGCCTGTAGCGCTCGAGCACCTCGGGAATGGCCCTCAGGTGGTCGATGTGTGGATGCGTCAGCAGCAGCAGGTCCAGGCGCTTGTCCTCTCGCTTGGCAAACACCGCATCGAGGGTCTTGAGCAGGTGCTCGGTGGTCTGCTCGTTCTCGCCTCCCGCGTCGATGAGCACTGTGCCGCACGGTGCTTCGATCAGGGTGGCGTCTCCCTGACCGACGTCGATGAAGTGCACACGGACCCGTGGCGCGTCCTGAGCCAGGACCGTGCCGACCAGCAACCCGAGCAGGATGTTCAGTGAGCCTCCCTCGACCGGCCTTGGCGGCCCATGCGATTCCTCCGATTATTGCCTCAGAGGATGAGGGTGCTGTCTCCGAATTCGTGGTTTCGGTACCCGGCCTTGATGGCATGGTCGTGCGCATCGCGCAGCAAGGCCAGATCGGCGAAGGCCGACAGCATCTCAAAGTGGGACTCCCCAGGTTCGTGCATGCCCGACAGCAGGGCGTCGGTGACCTTGAGCTGGGTGTCTGGACCGATGCGCAGGTCGGTCATGCCCGACAGCGGACCCCGCGCGGCCGACTCGAGTGCGCGCACAACGCTGGTGCCGACGGCAATCACCCGAGTCGCCTTGTGTACGGCGGTCCAGGTGGCTGCGGGAACCTCATAGCGCTCGGGCAGGGGAAGGGCGGCGTCGAGGACCGGATCCCCGGTGGCGCTGAGTCCCGCGGCGTGAGTGAGGGGAGCGATCTGTGCGCCGACTGCCCGCAGCCCCTCCCGTAGGCTGCGCACGAATGGGCGGCCGGCAGAGGGCATCTCGGTGGCCCAGGGCCGGGTCGCATAGGGGGTCTGCACCTCGCTCAGCTGAAGCTGCTTTGGGACGTAGGAGTACTGCACCGGGTGGCCATGAGCCCACACGGTGGCGGGGTCGATGTTCACCCGCACAAGCCTGGGAGAGATGCGGTGGACCTCCAGCACCGTCACCACGGTGCCAGCAAGCTCGAAGCGGTCCCCTACGGCGAAGTGCGGTGGCGCCGGACGGTCCTCGGTGGCGTCTCGCCAAGAGCCGGCCCCGAACAGCACGAGCCAGCCGTCGTCGATGGGCCCAGCGAGCCGTGCCTCGCCAAAGTCGGTGAGGAGCGAAGCGGGCAGGGTACCGGCGTCGTTTACGACGAACAGATCGCCAGGGCCGAAGTGCTGCGGCATCGATTCGAGGTGACCGTCGGACCACGTCGATGATTCTCGATCGATGGTCAGCAGCCGGGTCAGTAGCGCGGGCAGACGCAAGCTTGCGGCGGTCATGGGTACACCTCAAGGGCGATTTGTCGGGCGACCTCTTCGGGTTGTTGCAGAACTGTGCGGTCGGCGTCCGGCATCGCGGCGGCGTGCATGGCGGTGTCCATCTCGCCGGGATCAATGCTCAGAAAGCGCACGCTGGGCACCTCCTTGGCCCAGATGCGCATCAGGTGGGCTCCTGCTGCCTTGCTGATGCTGTAGGCGCCCCAGGTGGGGTAGGCCTCGACAGCGGCATCGGAGCTGATGAAGACCACGGTGCCACGGCCACGCAAGCTCATGGGCCCAGCCAGCAGCTGAGTCAGCCGAAACGGCGCCAACAGGTTGACGTCCAGCACGCGCTGCAGGTCACCGGCTTCTGTCTGCAGCAGCGCCCGTAGGGGCGTCGGGCCGAGCGTGCTGGCGTTGTGGAAAACGACGTCGATGGGTCCGGCCAGTCCAGTCGCCTCCCCGGCGATGCGTGCTGCGTCCCCCGCCGCATCGGCGGTGATGCCGCTCGCCTTGCCTCCCTGTTGTTCAATCTCGTGTACCACTTCGTCCACACCGGACCTCGCGACCAATACGACGTGTACGTCGCGCCGGGCCAGCTCGATGGCCAGCGCGCGTCCGAGTCCTCGGCTTGCGCCTGTGATGAGTGCAGTCATGTTCACCTCCTGCCTTCAATGTGCTCTCCAGATGACACATCAACGACAATGTTGATGATGTGGCAACATCCGGCTATTGCAAGACCATGGAAGACGCCGCTGCCAATCTCGCCCGCACCCTGCAACAACTCCGCGAAATCCGAGGATGGACGCAGCAAAAGCTCGCCAAGTTGGCGGGTGTGCCACGGCCGACAGTGGCCAATCTCGAGTCTGGATCCGCCAATCCGACTCTCTCTGTTCTGGTGCGCATCGCGACAGCGCTGCAGATCAGCCTCGACGAGCTTGTGAGTCCGCCAAGGGCATCGGCACGGCTGTACGCGGCCGCCGAGCTCACCACACACCGGCGAGGCAAGGTCGTGGTGCGCGAACTGTTGCCCGACACCATCCCCGGGGTGACCGTCGAGCGCATGGCCTTCAAGCCCGCAGCCCGCATGGTCGGAGTGCCGCACACACCGGGCACCCGGGAATACCTGACCTGCGAACGGGGGCGCATTCGCCTGACCGCGTCAGGAGAGGCCTTTGAGCTCGGTCCAGGTGATGTGGTGGTGTTTCGCGGGGACCAGAAGCACGGCTACGAGAACATTGGCGACGTCGACACGGTGGCCTACAGCGTGGTGATGCCTAGCGCATGACCAGGGGCATCATGTATTCGAGGCCGACGCCAAGGCCGTTGGGCTGCTGATCCATGAACTCGTTGCGCCGCGCTTCGACCACAGCGTACAGCTGGCCCCAGGTGCGCACCCCCAGCTGATGTTCGGTCACAACACGACTGCTATACGCGCCGTCGGAGCCGCCTTGCACGATGTTGTGGTCCGCAAAGCCAGCGACATAGACCCGCCCGTCGAGCTGGTCGGGAAACAGTCGGGCCCGGTACGCATGCTCCATCTGCCAACTCCAGCCAGGGGTCTTGGCGAAGTCGGACTGCACGATGTGGACATTGACCGAGTAGTTCAAGCGCAGCGCGGCAAACAGGTCTTTGAGTCCCGGGGTTGCCCCCACACGCCATCGAGCCCCCAAGCGCAGGGTGTCATTTGCGGGCCCGCTGCGCACCACCCACTGGGCTGTGGCGGCGATGGGCACCTTTTGTGCAGGGGCCACCCGCAGGTTTTGCTCGCTATAGAAGCCTTCGAGGTCTGAGTAGCGCTCGGCCCCGCTCGCCGCGGCGTAGTTGGTCATCGAGAAGTACTGCACCCGGGCCGGCAAGTTGGCCAACAGGACCACCGTGTACACCCCGAAGCCCCGCGTGTCGTAGGTCCCGTTCAGGTCGATGAGGCCCGTGCGCTGAGGCTTTGGGGCCGGCTCTGTTTCTTCTTCCGCCGAATCGCAGTCCGGAGCATGGGCGACGGCGGGGGCCGTCCAGAGCAGCATCAACAGTGGCCAAGTGGACGGCATGGGATCCTCCACCCAACTCCTCGGTACAGTGAACTCGACATTGAGCCGATGGGGTGGGGGATGGATTCCCGCCCCTCAGACTGGCCTGTTCTCGTCCCGCTTCTGGCGGCGCTGTGGGGCAATGCTGCGATCTCGATCGTCGCGTACAAGTCGTTGGCCCGGCACGACCAAGTGCTCCTGCAGACCGAGGTGGACCGCCGTCTCGATTCGTACGTCACCCAGACTGAAGCAGCCATTGAGCGCAATATTCGCGTGTTGGATGGGCTCGCGGCCCTCAAGGCGGCGACCGGCACCTTCACCCGTCAACAGTTTCACCAGTTCGTCGAGTCAAGCGGTTGGAACACAGCGGATGTGCAGGCGCTGGAGTGGATTCCACTCGTGCCGGATTCCGACCGCGAGCGGTTTGAAGCCGAGGGTCGTACTCACCAGGCGGGCTTTGCCTTCACCGAGCGCGATGGGCAGGGCAACGTCGTCCGTCGACAGCCCACAAGTGAGTACTTCCCTGTCTTCTTTGTCGAGCCGCTGGCTGGAAACGAGGCCGCCCTTGGCTTTGACCTGGGCTCCAACGAACGGCGGCGTCAGGCGCTTGAGCAGGCGCAGCGCACTGGCGTCCCCGTGGCGACAGCACGCATTACGTTGGTCCAGGAAGAGGCCAGCCAAGCGGGAATGCTGATCTTCCGCCCCATCTTCTCACCGTCGGGCGGGGAGCTCGAGGGCTACGCGTTGGGGGTGTTCCGCATTGGCGACATGCTCGCCCCCGTGCTCTCGGAAGCGGGCAGTGTGGCGCCGGTATCGGTGACGGACACGACGGGGACTGCCGAGCCGATTGTGGCGTCGTTGGCAGACTATGGGGCCGCAGCCGAGAGAAGCATGGCGTCGGCTCACCGGAACATCTCCGTGGCCGGGCGTACCTGGACCATCGAGGCGCATTCCGGTCCGCAAATCGAGGCCCAGCTGGTCACGGGTCGCTCGACGCAGGTGCTGATTGCCGGGCTGTTGTACGCGATGCTCTTGGCGGGTTTCTTGGCCTTCTACCTGGCGCGCCTGACCCGCAGTCGACGGCTGGCCCACGAGTTGGCCGAGAGGGTCAAGGCCGGTGCAGCCGAGCTGGTCGCCACGAATGCGGGGCTTGCTGAACGCGTTGCAGAGCGGACTTCCGAGCTTCAGGTAGCGAATTTTGCGTTGCAGCGGAAGGGAGCGGAGCTTGAGGAGAGCACCGAGGAGGCCTGGAGGGCGAACCAGGCAAAGTCCTCCTTCCTGGCTGCGATGAGCCATGAAATCCGTACTCCGCTCAATGGCATCTTGGGCATGAGTCACTTGCTACTGGACCGCGATCTGGATGTCGAGACCCGTCAGGCGGCAGTCACGGTCAAGGACAGCGCCCACTCATTGCTGCACCTCATCAATGACATTCTCGATTTCTCGAAGGTCGAGGCTGGCAAGCTGGAGCTTGAGAACCGGCGCTTTGAGCTGATCGATGAAGTGGAACAAGCGCTCACATTGATGGCGCTGACGGCGCATGACCGCGGACTCGAGTTCACCTTTTG
Organism: uncultured Enterobacteriaceae bacterium; assembly: GCA_964471355.1. Lineage (GTDB taxonomy): Bacteria > Myxococcota_A > UBA796 > UBA796 > CAYYHT01. Next base: position 9,005 of record CAYYHT010000115.1, on the reverse strand, counting down.
CCCAGACGCGAGCTTGCCCACTGCCGCCCTTGGAGACTCGTCCAGGCTCAGGCAGGTCATCACCAACTTGGTGGGCAATGCGCTGAAGTTCACCGCCCAGGGGCATGTGGCGATCCGGGCGTGGAGCGAGCCGGGGGAGACAGAGAACACGACGGTGGTCCGCTTCGAGGTCGAGGACTCGGGCATTGGCATCTCCGAGGAGCAGTCCAAGAAGCTGTTCCAGCCCTTTGTGCAGGTGGATGCTGGAACCAGCCGACAGTTTGGCGGCACCGGTCTGGGGCTCAGCATCACGCGTCGACTCGTCGAGCTGATGGGGGGCCAGATCGGCGTGCGCAGCGTCGATGGTGAGGGATCGGTCTTCTTCTTCCACATCGTGCTCGGCCGGGCCAAGGCGAATCCGACCCGGACGCTTCAGCCGAAGATGCCGGTGTTTGTGCTGCCGCGCACGCAACGCGTGGGCTTGGAGCTGTGCACCCATCTGTCCCGATTGGGGGTGGGCAGGGCGCTCCTCGAGCCGGGCTCCGAGCTTCCGGGTGTCGATGAAATGGCCTGCTACTACATCGAGTTGCCGCCTGGGCCCGCGGCCTTGAAGGTTGTTGAGGCGGCCCGCGCGCGCATCCACAAAGGCAGCCGGCTAGTTGGTCTGTCGATGCCCTATGGAGTCTCGCCCTCGGAGCTGCGGGACAAGGGGCTCGACCAGTTCCTGTCTCGACCGGTGACCATGGCGGGTCTGCGCTCCCAGCTCGTGGCCATATGCGTGCCATCCGCAGCACCGCCGGCCCGCCAAACGCGCGCCCGCCCGGAGCTGAGCCTGTCCGTGCTGGTGGTGGACGACAACGACGTGAATCTGCTCGTGGCCCGCGGCTTGATCAGTCGCTTGGGCTGCACGGTGACGGTGGCTGGCAGCGCGCTCGCGGCCTTCGACATGTGTGGCAAGGTCGACTTCGACGTGGTGTTCATGGACCTGCGAATGCCCATGGTCGATGGAGAGGAAGCCACGCGGCACCTGCGCACCGAGGGGCTCGTGCGACCTAGCTGCCCGATCATCATCCTGAGTGCCGATGTGGTCTCGATCGACCGGCCGTCTCTTCGCGATGCCGGAGCAGATGACTTTATGGCCAAGCCCATCGACGTCCAGCGACTATCTGAAGTGCTCTCGGCCATCGAGACGGGCTCCGAAGAGGCTGCCTCGACAGGCTGAGCCAGCGGCGCGGGTGGAGAGGAAGTACGGGCCTGCTCCGGGCTAGATCTACCCATCCTCGCCGTTGGGGACGGACCCAGCTAGGGTACGAGTCTCCTGGAGATTCGCATGCGCTTCGTACTCATGACCCTGGCCTTGGCCCTCTCATCCACCGCGCTGGCCATTCCGACCAGTCTGTCGCACCAAGGACGGTTGTTCGGCACGTCTGGCACGCCGCTCGACGGTGCCCACGACCTGGTCGTCAACCTGTACGACACCCCTAGCGGAGGCACGGCATTCTGGACGGGCACCTACACCGCCGAGGATTTCGACGCTGGGTACTACTCCGTGGTCATGGACAGCATCGAAAGCGACGATCTGGACACAGACGGGGTCTGGATGGGCATCACCGTGGACGGTGGTGCCGAGCTCTCGACACGCATTCAGCTGCTGGCTGTGCCCTATGCGGTCCATGCCACGCACGCCGACCACTCAGACACGGCGACGACGGCCACCAACGCCACCACAGCCGACTCAGCGCTGACTGTCACGGGGTCGCTGCCCGCTCACACCCACGACGGCGACGACATCACCGGTGGCGGAGTTCCACTGGGTCAGTTGCCCACAGGCACGACCGTCGACAGCGTGGCGCTTGGTCAGCACACACACAGCGCCACCGAGCTGGTCTCCGACTCGATCGACCCGAACCGCCTGACCTTTGGCGGTGGACTCACCGAGATCGCTCGCGGCAACCACACGCACACCACGATCCGGCTCGATGACGACTCCACCACAGCCTGCAACAGCAGCGCGTTGGGAATGCTGCGCCTGAATGGCAATGTGTTCGAGGGCTGCGGTCCCGAGGGATGGATCGAGCTGGGACGCACGCCGAGCCTGGGCGACCCGACCAAACCGGGGGTCGACTGCAAAGACATCTTGGCTGACGACAGCACCGCGGCGAGCGGTGTGTTCTGGATTGACCCGGACGGCATCGGCGGTGAGGACGCGCTGCAGACCTACTGCGACATGAACACCGACGGCGGCGGCTGGACCCTGGCCGGTTTCTCGTACATGTCGGGCAACAACAGCACCCCCACCAACATGCCTACACTCAAGTGTGGCGGTGGCACGTTTACGCCCACTGACCGGGGGGTCGGCAGCGGGGCCATCAATGCGATTGCACTCGCCCAGGGCTCGACCGAGATGGGCCTGTCGCTCAACCGCTCCGGCGCGACCGTCGTCGACGGGGGCATGGGGGCCTACGAGTACGGCTACAAGATGGTCATCCCCGACCCCAGCATTGTCACCTTTGACAACCACGCCGCCCAGTCCCCGACATGGGGGCAGAGCTCATGTACAGCAACGTCTCTGACGGCAATTGTGGGCGAGTCCGGCTCGTGGACTCGCTACACCAAAGCCCATGGCTTGGGGGTCAGCTGGACGGACTCGTACCCGACTGGGTACGGCGCGGGTGACACCACCAACTGCACTCAGACCTACAACAGCGGCGCGATGATCCACTCGGTTCACAGTGGTTCTCACCGTGGCACCTCGAGCGGAACGGTCACCAGCGAATGCGACCTCAGCAACGGCTCATGGACCTACGATCACCGTGACAACATGACAAATTCGGGAACAGGTGCCACGGGTTCAGCTGCCATTTGGTTCCGCTAGCCGCGGCTTGATCCGATGCCCGCCCCGGCTGCACTTGGCGGCGTGATTTAGGTTGTGCTAAACCGTCACATCACGGGAGCAAGCAGTGTCAGATGAGGACCGTCCAACGATGATTGAGTCCAGCAAGCGCTGGCTCACTCCGGTTGAGACTCCGGACGACTTGCCGACCGATGACGTGCGTGACGGCGATATTTGTTACGTGATCAGCGAGAAACGCAGCTGGGCGCGCGCCGATGGTGAGTGGGCGCCAAAGGAAAAGCCATCCTAGCGGTCAGCTTGGTGGCGCTCGTGTTTGGCTGTTCGGGCGGGGTCACCGACGAGCAGCGCGACGCTGCGTACACGATGGCCCAGCAGGGCCAAGTGCAAGAACTCAAAGCGCTCGTCCAGCAGAACAAAGCCATCGCGACCACGCCGAGTCGAGGGGACGACCACCTGCTCGAGATTGTGGTCGACATCCGCCCGCCGTTTCCGAACATGCACCAGACCATGGAGGTCCTGCTCGAAGCGGGCGCGGACCCCAACCACGATGCGCCAGAGCTGCTGCGCAAGGCGATCTGGCGAGGCGACCCCGAGGGGTTCGAGATTCTGCTGAAGCACGGTGCCGACCCGCGCGTGGTCCACGCCAAAAAGAAGATCGACATGCTGGAATACGCGGGCAGCAAGAATGACAGCCGGTTCGACGCCATTGTGTCGGAGTGGCAAGCGGTGCACTAGGGCAGCCGGAGCTGACACCCCGTATGCTCCCCTCCAGGCGCATCTTGAGACCATCGAGCCCGTGACACCTGTCAGATGACAGCCGTCAGCTCACGGACCAACCACGTTTATCACTCGGCACACCGCTTGCTCATGAGGTCAGCACCCATCACAGGAGGTGATTCATGGGCGGTATGAACCGAGTATTTTTGATTGGCAATTTGGGTGCAGCACCCGAGCATCGGCAACTCCCTAGCGGAGACGGCATGGCGACATTCAGCGTGGCCACGACCTATGCAAAGAAGGAGGGCGACAGCTGGGTCGACGGCACGGACTGGCACCGCATCACGGTGTTTGGAAAGACTGCCGACAACTGCATGCGCTACCTGGACAAGGGCAGCCTCGTCCAGGTCGAGGGCATGCTGCGCACGCGCTCGTACGACAAGGACGGCAAGACTCACTACAAAACCGAGGTCAAGACCAAGGCGGTGACGTTCTTGGGCAAGTCCCGGGGTGGGTCGGCCTACCAAGGCGGTGCAACGGCCTAGGCAGCGAGCGGCCTCCGAAGTCAGCTGGCTTCGGGGGCCATGCGCGCTGATGTACCAGACGATCCCCCATCGGCCCTTGGTGAATGTCTCGACTTCCCAGCCCTTGCAACGGGGCCCGTGACGCCGCCCTTGACACCGTGCTCCCCCGCGTCCAAATTTCCCGTTCGGGGGACCGGGTGCAGCACTTCATCGTGGTCGAGGGACTGATTGGCGTTGGCAAGAGTACGCTCTGCCGCCTGCTCAGCCGTGAATGGGGCATGAAGACCGTTCTCGAACCGGCCGAGACCAATCCCTTTCTCGAGCTGTTTTACCGAGATCCGGGGCGGTACAGCTTCCCGGTTCAGATGTTCTACTTGGTCACTCGGTGGAAGCAGCAGCAGGCGATTCGCCAGCAAGAGCTGTTCGAGAGCGGCGTTGTCAGCGACTACCTGTTCGCCAAGGACCGGCTCTTTGCCGAGAAGACCTTGGACGAGACCGAGCTCGAGCTGTACGACAGCTTCGCGGCCGCGCTCGGCGAGAGCACGCCCAAGCCCGATCTGCTTGTCTACCTCGAAGCGCCTATCGACACGGTGATGGAGCGCATTCACAAGCGCTGTGCCCCCGGCGAAGAGAAAATCAGCCGCGAATACATTCGCGACCTGTCCAAGCGCTATGACCTTTTGTTGGATGACTGGGAAGCCAGTCCGATCCTGCGTATTGACAATGCGAATATTGATTACGCCGGAAACGTCCATCACCAGCAACTCGTTCTGGATATGATCCACGCAGCTCTGACAGGAGAGCCAGCCCCTAAAGCCCCTTCATCCAATTTGGAGCGGGAGGCACAGCCGAACTTGTTCGGATCGGGGTTTTACTAAAACACCCCTGACGGGACCATTTCTTTGTGACTGTTTGCTCTGCAGACCCCCTCAAAGACGGCCTGTACAAGGAGCAGACATGACACGCCGAATCAGCGTTCTTGACCTTCAGAAGAAGAAGGCCGAGGGCGACAAAATCGTGATGGTCACCGCCTACGACTACACCATGGCCCGCTTGGTCGACGCCGGCGGTGCCGACATGGTGTTGGTCGGAGACAGTCTGGGCATGGTGATTCAGGGACAGCAGGACACGCTGCCCGTCACCCTCGACCACATGTGCTACCACGTCCGCTGCGTGCAGCGCGGGCTGACCAACGCCCACTTGGTCGCGGATATGCCGTTCATGTCCTACCAAATCAGCCCCGAGCAGGCGCTGGCGTCCGCCGGCCGCATGATGCAGGAAGGCCTGGCCCACTCGGTCAAGCTCGAAGGCGGCGAACGCTCGGCTCCGGCAATCACCAAGATTGTTCAGGCTGGCATTCCCGTCGTCGGCCACGTCGGCCTGACCCCGCAGTCGGTGCACGCCATGGGCGGGTTCCGGGTTCAGGGTCGCAGCGATGATGGTGCCGAGCAAGTCGTCCGCGATGCCCTCGCTGTCGCCGAAGCCGGCGCCTTCTGTGTGGTACTCGAGGGCGTCCCGCAAGACGTCGCCGCCGAGATCACCAACCGGCTGCACATCCCGACCATCGGCATCGGCGCTGGACCGCACTGTGACGGCCAGGTGCTTGTCTGCAACGACATCCTCGGCTTCGACTCGGGCTTCAAGCCCAAGTTCGTCAAGCGCTATGCACAGCTCGAGTCGGTGATGATCGACGCATTCAAGGAGTTCGGCTCCGAGGTGCGCGAGGGGCAGTTCCCCGACGCCGCGCACAGCTTCAATCGCAAGAGCCCACGCAAGCTGCGGAAGCTCTACTGAAGCTCATCGGGACCCATGGCGCGATGACGGACCAGGCCAAAGCCTGGCACGCCGAGCGCTTGGTGATTGGCTTTGTGCCGACCATGGGCTTTCTGCACGCGGGCCACACCTCGCTGATGGATGCCCTGCGGCCGCACTGCGACAAGCTGGTCGTGTCGATCTACGTCAACCCGCTTCAGTTTGCTCCAGGCGAGGACCTCGCGGTCTACCCCCGCGACCCCGAGGGCGACACCGCCAAGTGCAAGGCCCACGGTGTCGACGCACTGTTCATGCCCCCCGACCTGTACCCAGATGGGTTCTCGACCCACGTCAGCGTGAATGGTCTGACAGACACCCTGTGTGGTGCCAGCCGGCCCGACCACTTCGAGGGGGTCACCACCGTCGTCGCTCGCCTGATGGGGGTCACCCGCGCCGACTTGGCCTGCTTCGGCGAGAAGGACTTCCAGCAGCTGATGGTCATTCGCCGCATGGTGCGTGACTTGGCGCTGCCGGTCCGCATCGTGCCCGGGCCGCTGGTGCGTGACGATGATGGCCTGGCGCTGTCCTCTCGCAATGTGCGCCTGACCGCCGAACAACGGCATCGAGCACTTTCTCTGCACCGCGCGCTGTTTGCGATGTCCAAGGCAGCCAAGGCCGGAGAACTGAATGCTGCAGCCCTCATCGAGCTCGGGAACAGCGCTGTCGATTGCGACCGGCTGGACTACCTCGAGCTGGTCGACGCCGAGTCGCTGCGGTCCATCGACAACGTTCGCGGTCCGGCACGGGCGTTGGTGGCGGGCTATTACGGAAGCACGCGGCTTATCGACAACATCGCCGTCGGACCGGAGCTGACTTGGACCTAAGCACCACCATTCTGCTAGCCGTCGTGTTCGCTATGACCGCGAACCAGTTGGTCATGCGCGTTGCGGGCCTCAAGTCTCACGCGATGGTGTTCTGGTCGCTTCAGCTGATGAACGTGCTGATCGGCACCTGCGTCATCGTGTTTGGGCTGCCCGGCTTCGAGCAGCTACCTGTGGTGCGCTGGTTCATCGGGCTGCTCTTCTTCTTTCGCACCGTGGTGAACAACAATCACCGCCTCGAGTGGCTCAAAGAGCTCAAAGACGGCGCCGAGGACCAGAAAGAGGCCCACCGCGAGGCCCTGCTCGGCGCGCTGAAGAAGGCCGAGGCCGAGGACGGAGCCACCTCGTAGCGGGAACGTGACAAATCGAGGCGCGCGGTTCGCCCTGTGCACGGGTAGATCGGCAGCGATGACCGGTCTTCCCCTCCTCATCTTTAGCCTCGCGGCATCTGCTGGCGGGTATAGCGCCGACGTGGAGCTGTTGCGCCCCGCTCCGGGCGTGGGCTCCTTCTCGGTCATTCCGGGACTCGAACAGCGCCGGGTCGCCACCGTGGATTGGAGCCTGCACGGGGCCTATACGAGCAATCCGTTGGTCCTGGTCGAAGAGGGGGTCGAGGTGGGTGCCGTGGTCGCCTCGCGCATGACGGCTTGGGGCAACATCTCGGTGACCGCAGCGCAAGGCCTGTCCCTGGACGCGCAGATTCCGCTGGCGCTGACTCTTGGCTCGTCGGCTGATGACTACTCCGCCGATGGCGTGGGCATGGGCGACCCTTTCATCGGCGGTACCTACTTTCGGCGACTGGGTCCGACGCGCAGCAAGTGGAAGCTCGGCGTGCGCACCGAAGTCGGCATTCCAATCGGCACGCGTGAGGCCTGGCTCGGTGACTCAGACGCGCGCTGGGGGCTGTACGGCATCACACAGTTCGCTGGGGAGTCCATCGAGGTCTCGACCCGGCTTGGGGCTGTGCTGCGCAACAAGGGCCAAGGCCCCGAAGACTTTCGAGTTGGACGAGAGATTCACCTGGACCCAGCGCTGCGCTGGTGGGCCCCAAGTCGCACTTTCAACGTATTCGGCGTCGCGGCGCTCGCGGCGCATCCTGCTCTCGATGGGCCTGTCCTGGCCGTCGAGCCGGTGCTGGGCGTTCAGGTTCGCAAGGGCAATCACATCCTCTCCGCCTCTGCAGGCCGCGGTCTGACGGGGGGAGTCGGCGCCTCCGATGGCCGCGTCATGTTGAGCATTGAACGCTTCTTGGAACCCCCCGAGCCGCCTCCAGAGCCCACTCGCATTGTGGTGCACGACCCGGTGGACATCGAAGAAGAGCCCGAGCCGGTGATCATTGTGCAGCAGGCGCCTCCTCCTCCTCCTCCGCCTCCAGTGCGTGTGCTGTTGATGGAGATTGCACACCGAATCCAGTTCCACCAGGACAGCGACGAGCTCGTTCCCGACGGGTGGGTTGCTGTGGCAGAGGTCTCTCGAATGCTCGCCAGCGAGCCTGGCGTGCACCTCGTTGTCGAAGGCCACGCAAGTGCCGAGGGCGATGACGACCACAACTGGGACCTGTCCCAACGGCGCGGACTGCGGGTCTACGAATCCCTGATTTCGATGGGGGTCGAGCCGGGCCGCATCAGCTACCGCGGCTTGGGCGAGTGGGTCCAGGAGATTGCGGGGGAGGATGAGCAGCATCTCGCTCCCAACCGCCGCGTCCTGTTCGACGTGCTGTTCGAGTCCTCTGTGATCGATGAGATGGCGCCCAAGGTCCTGCCGGCGGTCGAAGACGAGGTCTTCGACAAGGACTGGGAGGAACTGCCATGATGCTCGCGATGCTGATGGCAGCACTGTCCTGGGGGCAGACCTGCAACGAGACCCTGACTCAGGATCTCAACTGCAATACCATCGATGTGTCCCTTGAGTCGCTGATCGATCCGACGGTCGAGTCCTGTGCCGGCGTGCCCGCCGAGACCAGCATGGACCACTACTACGACTTCGCGTCGTTCGGGTGCGACTACCTCGTCGACGAGTTTGACACCGATGGTGATGGGTTCAGCTTCGGCCAGATCAGCCTGACGACCGATGGCGGCGACATCATCGATCTGTTCGCCGCACTCGAGTGCGACAACTGCCCCGATGACGCCAATGCCGACCAGCTCGACGACGACTGCGACGACGTGGGCGATGCGTGCGACAACTGCCTAGGTGTGGCCAACAAGCCCCAGGCAAACTCCGACGGCGACACCCTGGGCGATGCATGCGACAACTGCCCCATGGTCGACAACCAGGACCAGCTCGACAGCGACGCCG
>CAYYHT010000114.1:0-13892 GCA_964471355.1 uncultured Enterobacteriaceae bacterium | reverse complement strand
CTCGCGGCTGCCCCGAGCATGAGCACGGTCACATATGCGAAAGAGTACAGGACCAGCACCACGCCATCAGGACCGTGGTCATGGAACTCAAAGGCGCCCGTCAGCAGCAGCCAAGCGGCCACCGCCATCACCGGCCACGCAAGGCCCCACAGGAGCACGGCAGCAGCGATGGCACGGAGAACGGGATGCACACAACGGATGGACCGTGTGCGGCCCAGCCGGTTCGCTCGATCTTAGAACTGGTCTCGGCTGCCGTACTTCTCTTCGAGGGTGTCGGCGACCGCGGCGATTCTGGACAGGTACAGATCGAAGTCGTCGAGGTGCAGGTGCCGCAGCAACGCGTTGTAGACGACGATGTAGTGGCCACCGGACAGCGCGATGGTTGCCAGTGGCAGCTCGGCGTTCTTGGCGATCATCTCGTCGGCCGGAGCATCACTCTCGTGGCCAAAGGCGCTCTTGAACTCGAGCATCTCGCGCTCGAACGCCTTGTACTTGCGCAGGATGATCTTCTGGGAGCGCCCGTCGTCGTAGCTCCAGACCATCGACATCATGTCGCTTCTGTCGTCCTGCAGCTTGTACTTGCCGCGCATATGCTCCTGGATGTCCGCCCATGTCGTCGTCATCGCCCTTCTCTCCTAAAATCGATCGGTGCCGCGTCGCGCTTCGAGAACATCGGCCAACAGGCTCACCTGCGTCAACAGAAACAGGGCCCCGTCGATGGTGATGTGTTCGAGGCAGGTCTTGTGGACCAGCACCAGGTACTTGCCGTGCAGCGCGACTGCGCCAAGCGGCAGGTTGAGGTTGTCTTGCAGCAAGCCGCCGCTGTCGTAGTCACCGGCTTCGCCAAATGCGGACCGGAGCTCGATCATCTCGTGGCCCCACGCATCAAAAAGGCGACACAGAACACGCTGAGCGCGCACCGTTTCGCCTTCTCGACGCTCGACCGTCATGGCGAATTCGCCCGGTTGGTCGACGTCCAGCACGTAGTCGCGGCGTACCCGCTCCTGTAATTCTGCCCAGGTGGCCATGGCCGCGAGGGTATCCCCCCCGCAGCCACGGGTCAACGAGCTACTCTCCGGCTTCGTCCGAGAAATCCTCATCGCTGAACACGCAGCTGCTCGGGTCTCCCTCGATACTCGACAGGTCCCAGCTTGCTGCGTGGAAGGTCCGGCCGAAGTCTGGTGCGGGATCCCAGCACTCGGACTGATAGCCCAGGACCGTGTCCTCGCCGTAGTCTCCGCCGCCAACACCCGAGTCCGTGCGACCCGAGCCGTCCTCGTTCCAGCGGGTGCGAATCGCGTGGGTCTCGGCCAAGCTGGTCGGGTCGTCGTCGATGTCGCCCTCGAACACGAGGTCCATGCTGCCGCCCGCGCCGTTCTGCTGCTCGTAGGCATAGAACGCGTTGATTGGCCCCTCTTCGCCTTCGGGCATGAAGTCCTCGAAGGCCGCTGTGGCGCTGACGCCATCGGGGTCGATGTCATAGGCGCTGGCAAATAAGCCGGTGGTGTCCGAGGTCGGGTCGTACTGACTGGCGACGTCAAAGTCCAGGTAGAACCAGCCCTCGCTGTCATCTTCGGTGGCATCGCCCTCGACTTGGCCAATCACGAGCGAATCGAAGTCGTCCCAGTCCGTCGAGCCCTTCAACCGCTGTGCGATGGTCCAGGTGTACAGGTCTTGCACCTCGTCGTGGTGCACGACGAGCACGGTCTCGGCCGGGTCGAGGGCGTCCGAGAAGGGCCCCCAGACGGCGGTCGCTTCTTCCTCTGCACTCCACGAAGGCTCGTAGTCGGTGACCGCGTCGACGATGCTCAACACTCCACCAATCAGGCCGTTCACGTCGTTGGTCACTTGGGCTGTGACCAGGTAGCCCTCGGCCATCTCACCCAGGTCGCGCGCACCGCCATAGTCGGCGTTCATGCTGATCTGGACACGATCGTCCGGAAGCACATCGCGGTAGGCATCGATGTCCCCATCGTTTGTGGGTGGGGTGCAGCCGACGCCGACGGCAAGTCCGAGGGCGCAAAGAGTGAAAATGCGGGTTGTCTGGCGCATGTGGTCTCCTCCATTTGAAGTCCACCCGTCAGACCCACGACCCCTGAAGATCGGAAAAAGAAAATTCGACCCAAAGGGGCGAGGTCCGACGAGGCGGCCATCGGCGCCTGGACCGACGAACGAAGAAGCGCAGCGACGCAGTGAAGAGGGAAGACGCCGATCACAGGCCGCCGTGGGGGGACCGATCAGGTTCGACGACGGCGCAGGAACATCGCCGAGAGGGCCAGCATCCACAGTCCACCAGCGCTTCCTGGATTTGCACAGCCACACGCACGGACGTCGGAGAGCGGCTTGCGTTGCCAGCCTCCCGAGCTGGTCAGGCCGGTCTCGTCCACTAGGCCAGTGTCCTCTTCAGTGACCACCGGCGGCACGTAGTCAGGCAACTGCCCCTGCAGAACCCGCTTCATCACCTCGGCGCGCACCACGGGGTCCCCGATGCTCTCGAAGGGGTAGCCCAGCATGAAGGCATCGGGGCCGTAGACCCCCGCCACCTGGCCGTTGCCGTATCGAGCGACCACTTGTCGTGCGCTGATGAGCGTATCGGGCCACTCGACCGGGTAGGGAGCGCCGGCATCGATGCCAAAGTCCATGGCTCCAACGCCCTCGAGCAGGTTCTCGCCGTTGACCAAGTCGGTCCCGCTGTCGTCGTTGTCCATGGTCGCGCCGAGCACCTGCGAAGCAAAGCTGCGATCGTCGTCCGAGCCTCGGAAGTCCAGGTCCCACAGCACCTCGGAGCCACTGACGAACAGCTTGCCTCCGCCGTCGACAAACTGCCGCAGCTTGGCTTGTTGGGTTGTGCTGAAGCTCTCGTCGGCGGTGGATTCCTCGCCGGCATTCCAGATGACGACGCCCTTGGTCGTCAGGTCCATGTCGTCAAAGACCTCGTCGCTGACCGTCTCAAACGGCCAATCCATCGCAGCCACGGCTTGTCCGTGGGCAACAGTGGTGTCGAAGGCGTTCATCTGGCGCAGGTTCATGCGCTTGACGAAGCCCACAGGCGTATCGGTGGGCACCAAGGTGCCGACATCGAGGCGTTCAAATGCCGCGACAATGACCACCGGAGTCGTGCCGTCCCCAGACCGGAGCGCGCCGACAACCTCGCTGGGAAAGCTGCTGCCGCCCGCATTCACCGCCGCAACCCGGGCATAGACGACGTCACCGGCGGGGGTGCCGAGCTGCGTCGACAAGCCGCTGATCACCTCGGTGCCTCGGTCCCAAGACCTGCCATCGGCGGACGTGTACACGATGTAGCCATCGGGAGCATCACCGAATGGGCTGCCTGAAACTCCCTCGCTCCAGCTGACCTCGAGTCGACCGTTCTCGGCGTGCCGAATCGCGACAGCAACCGGAGGCTCGGGGAGGAAGACGGGCGACGTCCCATCCTTTTCGGCGAAATAGCGCACGATGCCTCGGTACATGGCCCTGGCAGAATCGCGGCGGAACTCGGGGTGCTTGAGGAACTCGATGTCGAGCTCTGAGTCGTGGAAAGCCAGCTCGACGAGAGCGGACGGCATCTCGTCGTTGTGGTTGGGATTGATCTCCGAGAAGTGGGCGGTACGGCGACCACGGTCGTTCCAGCTTGAATCCCACTGGCTGGTGATGGCGTCGACGATCTCTTCGTGGACCAGATCGCCAAAGCGCGTCGCCCCCGCGACTTCGGGGGTGACGTCTGCAAGCCAGGTGTAGGTGCTGGTGCCTCGTCCGCCGCCGGCGTTGCTATGCCAAGACAGGTAGACCGCGTCCTCGCCGCTCGGGTGTTCCCAGTCCGCCCACCGGCTGCGGCTGCTGGGGTCGCTGCCGTTGCCGTCGCCGTAGGGGTCGTAGATGCTTGTGGGTGCGCCGTTGTACTGGGTGTACAGGATGGCGGCCTCGTACGCGCGCGGCCGGCCACTCAACACCGAGAATCTGCGCACATCGCCGATGCCACCACCAATGCGCACAGCGTCAGCCGAGAGCCACTTCTCGGAGTCGATGCTGTCGACGGTCAGATCGACGGTCAGGCCGCCCTCGCCCTCGGGCAGCCAGAGGTTCTCGACGAACTGCCAGGTCGAGCCGTGGCGGGTCTGGTCGAAGGTGCGCTCGATGGTGCCACCGGGGTGGTTGAGCACGTACTGGGCGCGGGTGCTGTTGTCGCCGTCGCTCTTCCAGGACACGTAGACAGCGTAATAGCCGGCCTCGGGCACCACGGGAGTCCACCGGGCGGAGTTGTTTGGGTCGGCGGGGAAGCGCCGCGTGGTGCCCTCGCGGAACGGGTTGTCGCCGTAGTCCCAGGGGCTGCGGTCGCGGAAGCCAAAGCCTTGATCTTCAAAGCCCGAGCCGATCTCGGCGTACTGAAACTCGTCGTTGTCGGCGATGGCCTGGTTGGTCTGGTAGTCCCGTTCTTTGGTCGTATAGACGCTGGCTCCAGCATTCTCGAGGTAGGCCGTCAGGAACTGGTTCATGCCCTCGGGATTGTGAAAGTCCTCGACGGTCTCGAACAGGTCTGGGCGCTGGGTGCTGAAGCCGCCAAGTGAGGTGTACCAGGTCCATCCGTGGCACTGCGACAGGTAGGTGGCTTTGCCTGACAGAGCGCCCGTGACGTCTCCAGGCAGGTTGATGGGCTGAGGCCCGCCGCGCCTAGGCAGCTGTTTTTCGGGCACTGGGGCAGCGACAGGCAAGTAGTCTCGCAGCGGGCGCACGGCCCCGTCAGGCCCCTCTGCCCACACGGTGATCTCGACGGCGTCGTCGCTGGAGAGGCCCGCGGCTTGCTCGAGCACCGCGTCGTGGTCGGCCTCGCTGATGGTCCAGGGCACGGGTTGTGCGAGCACGGGATCATGGGATCCGGGCTCTGCATACGCCAGCAGGGACAGGGCGATCAGCACGGGGCGGCCTCCGGGGTCGGCGCTTATAACGCGGTCATGCGCATCACGACCTGGAACGTCAACGGCCAACGAGCGGCCATCAAGAAGGGCTTCCGGCGATTCGTCGCCAAGATCAAGCCCGACATCCTGCTGCTACAGGAGATCCGAGCCACCCCGGATCAACTCGAGCGCAAAGAAGCCCGGCCGCGCGGCTGGAAGGTTCACTGGAATCCCGCCGACCGAAAGGGCTATGCGGGCACTGCGATCTGGAGCCGCCACGACATCGAGCTGGTCGCCACCGGCATGGGCGACCACGACGATCAGGGCCGAATCACCGTGGTGCGAACCGGCGGCATGCTGGTGGGCAGCATCTATCTGCCGTCGGGCTCGATGAACGAAGATCGCCAGGCAGCCAAAGAGGCCTGGATGGAGCGCTTTCAGCCTTGGGCCGCTGCCCTTGCCGCCACCGACGAACCGGTCGTGATCGGCGGCGACTTGAACATCGCCCACCAAAAAATCGACATCCACAACGCCACTGGCAACAAGCGGAACTCGGGCTTTCTGCCTCACGAGCGCGAGTGGTTCACAGGTCTGCTCGAGCAGGGCTGGACCGACCTGCAGCGCGCCCACGTCGGCGATGAGCAAGGTCCGTACAGCTGGTGGAGCAACCGCGGCCAAGCGCGAAAGAAGAACCGCGGCTGGCGCATCGACTACCTGCTCGGCAACGCCGCGGCAGCGGCCCGTCTGCAGAACGCCGAGACCCTGCGACGGGGTGGGATGGTGGTCAGCGACCACGCGCCAGTGACCGTGGACTTGGCGTAGCGGATCGGCGACAGCCCTCGACGAAAACCAACCTTTGTCCGATGGCACACCCTGTGCACCTCCCCCAAACAAGGAGGGCACGATGCTCGAAAGTGATGTCCTGGTGTTCTTGGCCGCAGTAATGATGTCCATCTGTGTGGGCGTCGGCACCTGGAGTCTGGAAGACGCCAAGCGCTCAGAAGAAGAAGAAGAGAACGGCAAGGCCGCCCCCCAATGCCGGGACCCACGCGCGAGGGCTGCTTCGCAGTCTGCTGCCTGAACGACCGATCAAAGCCGGGCAATCTGCGCGCTGGCGAGCGCTTGACCCGACAATTATCAGCCGCTCATGGACTCCAAACTCAAGAAAGCAGCGGTCGGCGTAGGCATCATGCTCGGCGTCAGCATCACACTCATGACCGGCATCGTGGGCTACTACAACCTGTCTTGGCCACCGTCCTTCCCCGACACCCCGCGTCCAAATCTGCAGGCGACCACCGACCCCGAGACCATTGCACGTGGACAGTACGTGGTCGACGCGCTCGTGCACTGCACGATCTGCCACACGCCGGAAGAGGAGTTCCTGCGCCAAGACGTGCGCGGCATGGTGCCCAAGGGCGGCCACGTGTGGGAGATGGGTCCACTGGCGACGATTCGCTCGGCCAACCTCACTCCAGCCGGCATCGGCGACATGTCCGACGCCGACCTGGCTCGCATCATCCGCACTGGAATCAACGCCGACGGCCACCCCGCGCCGCTGATGGTCGCGGTCGGACCCATGGCCGACGAAGACCTCGTGGCGGTCATGTCCTACCTGCGCAGCCTGCCGCCGGTCGAGAATGACATCCCCCCCAGCGAGATCGGCATCGCCGCCAAGGTGCTGTTCCAGACCGCCATGGTGGGCTTTGTGCGACCCAAGAATCTGGACGCCCCGCCGTTCGTAAAAGAGGGCGGAATCAGCATCGAGCGCGGACGCTACATCGCCGAGGGTCCAGCATTCTGCTACGGCTGCCACAGCGAACAGGCCCTGCGCCCCGAGCTCGCTGTCAAAGAGCCCTACTTCGCGGGCGCCGCATGGGCCGATCCAGACCCCAAGGACGACACGATGGAGCTGCGCGCTCCCAACCTGACCACCCACAAGACGGGCGTGCTGTCCTATCTAGACGAAGACGCTTTCGTCACCCGCATGCGCTCGGGTCGCATGGTCGACCACTCGCCCATGCCCTGGGAGAACTACCAGCTCATGACCGAGGACGACCTGCGCTCCATCCACCGCTACCTGTCCTCGCTGAAGCCGATCGACAACCTGACGGGTCCCGGGTACCGAAAAGCAGGCTGGGAGCCCGGACAGTAGGCGCCTACAGAATCAGCAGCAGGGTGCCTACAAAGACGCTGGCGAAGGTCAACTGCAGGCCTACGCCGACTGCAAAACCCTGGGCCCGCGAGCGGACGAACGTCGCCAGCAGCATCGCAAACAGCATGGCCTCGAGCCCGTTGAGTGCAATGAAGGCCGCAAGCTCGGTGGCATAGAAGTCACTGAATGGCCGCAGAAAGGGCAGCGTGTTGTGCAGCAACGCCCAGGTCATGAAGCTTCCTGCCGCGACCGGCAGCACCGGATCGGTGGTGCGATCGAGATCGAGCTTCGGGCGCAGGACCTCCAAGCCAAACAAGACCGCCGGAGCCACAAACGCGAACGCGATGGCGTTGAAGAGGAAGCTGCTCAGAGCGCCATACAGCCCGACAACCGCCAACATTACGGGCACTGCAATGTAGCAGACGCCGAAGATCATCAACATCCAGGCCGAGGCAGCGGCGTGCACCCTCAACCGGGTGTCCGCCGACGCCTGCATTGGGTGACGAGTGTGGCTGGCGTGGCTTGAAACCCCAGTTCTGCGGCGCAGATCCTCCAACTCGTCGTCGAAGGACTCGGCTGGACGCTGTCGGCGTCGCGCGTGCAGGGCGTTCACGGAGCCACCTCCCCAGGTCCTCGGTGTGATGCTCAGCGTACTCACCGGTTCCCACAAATGCAGTCCCTGAGACATTGCGTGACGACATCGGGCAGCTGCCCTCCAGAGGAGTACGATGGCCACACCACGGAGAGCACGTGACACCCGAAGAGAAAGCACGCGCATTTGTCGGCAACTACGTCGATGGCAACCGCAAGACCCGCAACCGACTCAAGCGACAGGCCGCCGATCTGGCCCGACACACCCACGTCGCCGGCGTGGACCTGTGCATGTCCAAAGCCACCGAGTACAGCCCCCGCATTCGCGTGCTGTTCCGCCTCGCTGCCCAGGTCGCCTTGATCGCCCACGGCCGCGAGTCCGACAAGAGCGAGCGCTACCTATGGGATCTGCGCAACGACGAAGAGGGGCGCGCACAGCTCGCTCGTCTGGAAGCCAGGCTCTAGAAACCAGCCCCTGCCCTCACCTCAGCGTTAGGTCGCGCCGGTGACTGCCCTCGCCTTTGCCGGACTTGCCTTTCCCGTAGCACTCGGTGCCATGACTGGCGTGGCTGCACTGTTCGCCGACCCCGCAGCGGCCATCCGCGACCTCAATCGCTACGCGCTCTATATCGCCTTTCCCGCGCTGATCGTCGCCGGCCTCACCGATGCCGCCTTTGAGCCACCCGCACAGCCCTGGTTTTGGGCTGTGATTCCCATCGCCATAGCCATCACCGTCGCGACCCTTCGCCTGGCCGCGAGCCGCGTTCCCCAGCAAGTCCGCACCCTGGCCATCAGCGCCATCTTCGGCAACGTGGCCTATGTCGGCCTTCCGCTGTGCGTGTCGGTCTTGGGTGCCGCCGTCCTGGGCACCACCTCGCTGGCGGTGTCGGTCTTTGTGCTCAGCTCGCTGCTGCTCGGACCGACCCTGCTCATTCGATGGACTCCCGGTGCCGCCACCGATCGCAGCCCGTGGATGTCCGTCGCTCGCCAGCCCCTGTTCTGGGCCCCCTTTGTCGGGCTAGGACTTCGACTGTTGCCCGATGGCGCGCTGTCCACGCTGCACAGCCTGATGTCTCCGGTCGGGGCTTCGGCAGCCCCCGTGGCCCTGTTCTTGTTGGGATTGTATTTGTGGGAGAACCGCTCTCGCCTGGCCCATGGTGGCGGGTCCGGCGTCGCTCATGTGCTTGGCAAGATGGTGGTGTTTCCGGCAGTGATGCTCGCGTGTGTGCTCGCGGCACGCAGACTGGGCTGGGCCGACGATCAGGCCGCCCGCATCGTGCTGATCTTGAGCGCCACCCCCACCGCAATCGCCACATTCGCCCTCGCTCAAGAGTTCGAAGTCGGCGCCGATTCCGTGGCGACGGCCATCGTCGGCTCGACCCTGCTGGCCGCGCTTTCTCTGCCGGCTGCCGTCGCGTTGATTCTGCAATGGATTGCCTAGGACAGGCGTAAACAGGGCGTTAGCTAGCCGATCTGTACTGGGAGCGCCCCGTGTCCGACAACGTCATCATCGCCGCCAAGTTCGACCCCAAAGTGAAGGTGTACTGGTACTTCCAGGGCATCATGGTCCACTGAGCCTGAGCCATGGCCCAATGCTGGACGCGTTCGGCCTGGCCAGCATCCAGATCGAGACCGCCGGCGGATCCGCCCAACAAGGCGCCGACATGGCGCTGCCCGGCCTGGCCAATGCCGCCGAGTTTCGCGATGCGGTGCTCTCACGCCGAGACGCACTGTCCGGCGGTTCGGCAGTCGCTGCTGCTCCCGCATCGGCGCCAGACACGGCTTCGGCCAACACGGCCACCGTCGAGCTGCTGACCGAGATTCGCGACAGCCTGCGCCGCCTCGAAGCACGCATGGACGAAAAGACCGCCTAGCAGGCTGCTAGGGCCAGAACCCCGCACCTTCGCCCGGCTGCAACGCCACCCCGTCCACCTCGATGGGGAACGGGTTGTAGTTGATCATCACCTCGGTGCCGTCCTCGAAGCGCCAGACCGGCGGCACGTCGTCGTCCTGCTGGGCAATCTCGACGGTTGGACCGGGGTCAAAGCCGCTGACGTGGGACAGCGGGTTGAGCGGTCGGACCCGCTGGCCCCGGGTCGAGAGCGCGGCTGGCAGCAGGGTCAGTTCCAGGCGATCATCGGGAAGAGTCGGCAGGTCATCACCCAGCAGCCAGGGTCCGCCGCTCACCGCTTGATTGACGATGGCGCCTCGAGCCTGTTCGGCATTGAAGGGCTCGCGGGTCAGCACCTGATCGGGGTCGTTCCACCACCACACGCCGTTGGCCCAGGCTCGAGCCGCTGTCGAGCGCCCCTCGGAGCGCATGAAGCCGAGCTCGGGTCCGTGGTTGAACTCAAAGGCGATGTCGGCCCCCGAACGGTAGCTCTCGGCATAGCCAACACTGGGCAGCAAGGGCGCCCCGCAGGCCAGCAACCATGCGTCTCCGCTCGCTTCGCGCAGAATCTGCATGCCGATGTGGTAGGCCTCGATTCCGGTCACATCTTCGTTGCGAACGCCCTCTTGGGCCGACGCGTACAGGAAGTCGAACTTGAAGTAGGCCCAGCCCTCGGCGCGGCGGGTCTCGACGACTCCACGAAGCCAAGCCGCAGCGTCGGGATGGGTGACATCGAGGATGGCGTAGTCGCCGGTGCCCACGTTGTTGAAGGCCAGCTCCTTGCCGGCTGAATCAAGCACCCACCAGTCCGGATTGTCGATGTAGGTGGGAGCGTCGCGGTGCACATAGAACGGCGCCATCCACAGTCCGGGCACAAAGCCTGCGGCCTCAATCTCGGCTGCAAGCCCATCGAGCCCCTGTGGGAACTCGTCGTTGGCCTCCCACTGCCCCCACAGCTTCTGGTAGCCATCGTCGATCTGAAACAGCGTCAGCGGAGCGCCGTCGTCCCGCATCTGCTTGGCAAAAGCGAGGTTGCTGGACACCTCGTCACCCTGCAGGTCGCTGTAGAAGGTGTACCAAGTCGCCCAGCCCACGGGCAGCTCAGTGGGCAGGGGCCGCGGCTCGACAACCAGCGACTCGGCCCACTCCACATGCAGATCATGGGCGTCGGGGCCCGCGAAGATGCCGATCGGGTCGAGCACGAGGTCGTTGGCGTTCGAGACTGTGATGTTCTCGCCGCGCCCGCCCCACACCACCACGGCTTCTTCGTCCGAGAAGGCGGTGTAGATCTTGGTGCGCTCGGCACTCAGCGCGCCCAGCAACACAGACGCCCCGTCCGCTTTGCCGATCAGTCCGCCCCACCAACTGGTCGCCGGGTGCTCAAACGCGAGGCTGAAGGCATCGCCATCTCCTTCGGTCACAGGCCAGCCCTGGTCCGACCACTCAAGTGGCTCAAGTGCGGTCACTCCCGACCACGCCCAAGACTGGTAGCCCTGGCGCCACAACACGGTCTCTGAGCTGCCATACAGCTCCTGGGGTCCGCGCAGGACCAAGCCCTCGAAGCTGCCCGAGCCCGAGACGATCGGTGTGATGACCCCGTCGTTCACTACCAGCTCGACGTCGAGCAGGTCGTCTCCGATCAGCTGCGGCGTCAGGCGCATGGACATGCAGCCAGCGCGCTCGGCCACCACGTCGCCGTCAACGATCTCGACAGTGGTCTCGCCCGAACAGAGCTCTGGTGAATCCGGACGCGGGTTGCAGGCAAACAGCAGCAGCAGCAGCAGCAGCATGGTGTCCCTATGAAATGAGGCGCGAAGACAATCGCGATTCTGGTATCACTTCAACACCGAGGAGATCCCCATGCGAACCCTGATTCCGTTGCTCACCGTACTCACACTTGGCTGTCGAGGCCCCGACGACACCGGTCTGTATCCACACCTGATTGACGCCGACGGCGACGGGGCAGGCGCCGACGTCGACTGCAACGACGCCGATGCAGCGGTGTTCCCCGGCGCCATCGAATCCTGCAATGGCATCGACGACGACTGCGACGGAGACACCGACGACAACGCATCGGACGCCACCAGCTGGTACGGCGACGCCGACGGAGACGGATACGGCAGCGGTACGGCACAGGTGGCCTGCGACGCGCCAGCGGGCGCCATCAGCGACAACACCGACTGCAACGACGCAGACGCCGCCTTTCATCCCGGAGCAACTGAGGACGACTGCGCAGACAACAGTGACTACAACTGCGACGGCTCTGTCGGCTACGCGGATGCCGACGGCGATGGAACCGCTGCGTGCAACGACTGCGACGACACGTCGGCGGTCATCTACCCAGGGGCGGTCGAGAGCTGCAATGACACCGACGACAACTGTGACGGCGCCATCGACGAGCTCGGCGCCACCGGCGGCCTGACTTGGTACGCAGACACCGACGGCGATGGACTGGGCGACGACGACAGCCGACTGTCCTCTTGCGAACAGCCCACAGGCTACGTCAGCAATACCGACGACTGCGACGACAGCTCGAGCGCGGTTGGCGGCCCTTCGACCTGGTACCCCGACGGAGATGGCGACGGTTTTGGCAGCGTGGCCGGTGCACTGGTCGACTGCGCACAGCCGATCAACCACGTGTCGAGCGCTGACGACTGCGACGACAGCAACGCGGCGACCTACCCCGGAGCCACGACCGTGTGCGACGGCGAGGACAACGACTGCGACGGCTCCATCGCCTCGACCGAGGCCGACGACGACAACGATGGCTTCCGGCAGTGTGACAACGACTGCGACGACAACGCCAGCGAGACCCACCCCTTCGCTGCCGAGTACTGCAACGGCGTCGACAACGACTGCGACGGAACCCCGGACAACGATGCGCTCAACGCCACCACCTACTGGGCAGACGTCGATGACGACGGCTTCGGCGACCCAGCCGACAGTCAGCACGTGTGCTCTAGACCATCGGGCTACATCGACGACAACGCGCTCGACTGCAACGACGGCGAGGCGCTGGCCTACCCCGGTGCCGTCGAGATTTGGTACGACGACATCGACCAGGCCTGCGACGGCGGAGACGACCACGACCAAGACGGCGACGGCGACCCGGCAGCTTCCGGCGGCGGCACCGACCAGAACGACCTGGACCCCACCTGCACAACCGCCTGCTCTGACGGCAGCGGACCGGGCAGCCCTGCACTCACCTGCGATTCCCTGCTCGCCGAATACCCCGGCACCGGGGACGGCGCCTACTGGCTCGACCCCGATGGAACCGGGTCCTACGAGGCCATGTGCGACATGACCTCGGGTGGCGGCGGCTGGACCCTCATCCTCAAGACCGATCAGGGCAGCACCGCATTTGAGTACAGCGCCGCCTACTGGAGCGACGACACCACCCTGCTCAACGAGACCGACGTCAGCCTGACCATCGGCGACGCCAAGTACCAGTCCATGAACAACCTGCCCTTCGGCGAGGTCATGGGCTGTGCCGACACCCACAATGCGGGCGTGACCAACTGCATGGTTCAGGACTCAGGCTCTCTGTACAACAACTCCATCGAGCTGTTTGACGGGCCCACGGTGCACATCCTGCCCAGCCCCGACCCCGGAGTCGACGCCGCACTCGCCGCCGCCCTGCGGGACGACTTCTACTCCGTGTTCGGCCCATCGGCGTCCGGCATGCAGAGCAACGGAACCTGCCTGCCGCAAGGCCTGAGCTTCAACCTGCAGAACAACGACAGCAACTGGCACCGCTGGGGCTTTGAGAACAACCTGCGCAGTCAGGGCTGTCAGCAGACGTTGCCCGAAGACGCCGACGCGAGCATCGGCTGGGGCCTGAACGGCCAGTTCGGTACCACCCTGTCAGCGGGCTTCAACGAGTACTTCGACAACTACCAGGGCAGCGGCGTGCCGACCGCACAGCAGCGTCCAGCGACGTGGTTGTGGGTGCGCTAGGGCTCGCGGGGGCGTGACCAACTCGCCCCCTGCTTGGCGCTTAGTTGTGGCAGGGTGCCCTGTACAAGTGATAGATCGGCGGCGAATCCACCTTTGTGGAGCCGCCTTCCTTCTGGGAGCCCCGATGACCGTCCCCGCTCTTGCGCTCGCCGCGCTGTTCTTGTCCAACCCCGCCCTCGCCATCGACGAGTGTGACCAGTGGTCTGGCCCAAGTGACGCGCCGGCGGTGACCCAGGACGACACCTGCATCAACGCGCCACCGGTGGGCACCTTCAACCCCATCGTCGAGTGGACATGGGAGGGGCACACCACGCTCAGCCAGTACCACCGCGTGATGATGACCCCCGTTGTGGGCAACATCAACGACGACAACGGCGATGGACTCATCAACACCGATGACATCCCGGAC
>CAYYHT010000113.1:10274-13917 GCA_964471355.1 uncultured Enterobacteriaceae bacterium | reverse complement strand
TCACCGAGGCCCTCGTCGACATGTCGAATCGACAGGCCGACATCGCGCTGCGTTTTTCGACCAACCCGCCCGATCACTTGGTGGACCGCAAGATCACCGATCTGCGCCTGGCCGTTTACGCGTCTGCCGCCTACGTCGCGGCAGCCGAGGACGCCACCGACCTCGCCAATCAGCGATGGATCGGCTGGGGGCCTCCCTATGAACACATCGGTGTCGCCTCGTGGCGGAAAAAGCACTTCCCGAATGCCCACGTGGTCTGCCGCGTGAACTCCTCGAATCTGTTGAAGGAGGCGCTGCACGCGGGCCTTGGGGTTGGCGTTCTGGGGTGCTTCATGGCGCCGCCGGGGCCAGGTCTGGTGCAGATCGGCCCGCTGATCGAGGACTTCACGATGCCCCTGTGGGTGCTCACCCATGCCGACCTGAGACGGACTGCCCGGGTGCGGGTTGTGCTCGACGCCATCTATGACGAGCTCGTCCACCGAAAGGAGCTCTTCGAAGGCACGGTGTGACTGGTGCGTGTGCGCACCACTTCGGTGAGTTTTCGGCCATTGAGGTGCGTCAGTGTCCTGTCTACCTTTGGGTCAGACGACGGCAAAGGAGTCTGTCATGACCGCACCCGCACTCGTTCCTTGGTCCAATGGCTATCAATACGACCGCTTTAAGATCGAGCACGCGCTGGGGGATCTGTGGTGGTCCCCGGAGGCGCTCGCCGCCGGAGACACCTTCCCCGATGCCACCCTGGTCACCCCCGACGGGCAGACGGTGACGCTGCGTGAGTTCGCCAACGGCCGCCCGCTGTTGCTCATGAGTGGCAGCGTGACTTGCCCCATGGCGACGAGCGCCATCGGTCCCTACGGCGAGCTTTCCGACCGCTTCGGTGGTGACTTGGCGGTGGCCCTCATCGACATCCGCGAGGCGCATCCGGGGGCACGGCGTCCCCAGCCTCATGACATGCAGGCCAAGATCGCCAATGCCAGGGAGCTGCTGCACGACAACGACCTGCGCTTCCCCGTCCTCATCGACGACATGCAGGGCACGGTGCACAGGGCCATGGATACGTTCGCCAACAGCGCCTATTTGATCGACGGCGAGGGCAAGGTGGTCTTTCGCAGCCTCTTCGCGAGTGACACAGCGACCTTGGTTCCGGCCATCGAGGCGTTGATGGCGGGGCAACCGGCGCCCAGTACCTCGAGCTCGGCGATGGTTGGGCCCATCGCCTTTGGAATGGGGTATTCGCCCTAAGTGCTCAACCGAGCCGGCCCTGGACAGCGATGGGCCTGTTCATGCTCGGGAGTGCATTGGTCGCCGCAGTTGTTGGCTTGGGCGTCGTGTCGGCGCTGTGATCGCCTCAACCAAGTCGATAAGATCGCGGCGGACTGGAGCCGGCGATGACCTACAGCGTGATTCTGCTCTGTCAGCGAAAGCTGTTCGAGCGCGGCCTCACCCGGCAGTTGCTGGGCGAGGCGAACCTCGGTGTGGGGACGCGGCGGCCAAAGACAGCGGCGCAATCCCCGCCCACCGTGTTTGCTCCTCCTCATGCCTGGCAGGAGTGGGCGAGTGAGATCGCACCGCCGAACGCTGCGGACGAGCAGCAGTTCGCGCCCTTGGCCGGGCTCTGCGTGGTGCACCTTGGCGAGCCATCGGACCGCCTTGTTGCTGCCGACCTGTCGTTCAATGACCAGGGACGGGCGGTCTGGCAGCGCTTTGTGGCGCTCGTGAGAAGTCGCGAGGCCTACTTCACCGTCGGGGCCGGAGTGGTCCTGTTGCAGGGGTCGCGCGGCAAGATTCCGGCGCTGCAGGTGCGTTCAGAGCCCGACCTGCAAGCGCTCGAGCTTGGCGCCACCGAACCTTACGTCGTTCGGCTCGCGCAGAGCCCTCGCTAGACCCTACAGAATCGTCACCGATGCGGCGCTGTAATGCTCGCGGGGTCCGATCAGCCACAGTTCATAGACGGCGTGTCCGTTCCGCACCCGCAGTGGCGGTGCGATGGCGACCTCGAGGGCATCGCCATCTTCGTCCTCGAAGGTGACCTGAATCTTTGGCAGCGGCGCGTTGTTCATCGGGCCGACGCGGACGGTGAGCAGGCCCTTGGCCCAGTGCAGATTTGCTGCGATGGGCTGCGAGTCGGCCTGTTCGTGCAGGGTCACATCGGTTGGTGCCGTCTCGTAGGCCTGGCGCACGATGGACTCACACTCCCGCTGATCCTGCGCGGACAGCCGGTACTTGAGACACAGGGACACGCCCGACAACGCCCCATCGGTCAGCTCGATGCCGACCCCGATCAAGCTGGCGCTGTCTGTGGGCGCAGCCCAGGCGTACAGCCGCTCGGCGGCGTCGGTCGTGGGCCAAAAGCGGCGGCCGCGCATCTGTGCTTGTCGG
Organism: uncultured Enterobacteriaceae bacterium; assembly: GCA_964471355.1. Taxonomy (GTDB): domain Bacteria; phylum Myxococcota_A; class UBA796; order UBA796; genus CAYYHT01. Next base: position 11,538 of record CAYYHT010000113.1, on the reverse strand, counting down.
GCCAGCAGTGAGGCGGCGTCGGTGGTGACGATGGTGTGCGCAGCTGCACGATTGGCCAGCACCAGTGCGGAGTCCAACCCGGTCAGATCGCCGTCGTGCACCCAGGTGCCTTCTCCTCGACCAGCGCAGGCACGGGCAGCGACGGCGGCTTGCGACAGAACCGCCGTGAGCGTGGCTCCATCTAGACCTAGCTGGCCCAGGACCGGGCGGGGACGCATGGATTCGCGCCGGTCGATTCCCAGGTTCAGATCGGTACGACGGGGGGCCACTGAGGTCGGGGATTCGAAGTGAATGGCGTAGCGTTCGGCTGACTCTTCGACGACGGTGACGGCGTACAGCCCCGGCGCGAGCTCGATGGTGAATCCTTCGGGGGGCCGCACGATGGCTTCGATGCTGCCGATGCGAACCTTGCCGCTGGTGACCTGCAGTCGGCCCACGTCCCGAGGCAGATCGGTCAGTCCGTCCAGGGTCTCGACGACGCGAAGAGTGACGTTGCTCTGGTTCTCGACCCAGGCCACCAGCGCGTCGCGCTCGAACCAGGCAGCAAAGTCACTGACGTCCCAGCTGTCCACCATCTCGACGTGGCTGTCGGTGTCGAAGATGGCCAGGCCGCCGTAGTTGGCCCAGACTGTGACGGGGTCGCTCATTGTGGGGTCCTCGGTGTTCTGGGGGTGGCTCATCTGGGCAGAAGGCTCTGGTAACCGCGTCGCTGGCGCACTCCGAGGGGGGAGGCAAGCTCGTCGATGGGCATCGAGACGCTTCGGGATCCGCGCTCCCCTGGGTAGCATCGGCACATGACCACCCCTCATCCCTGGGTACCGCCGGAAGCCAGCGACGCCTCCGCCGGTGGCGCCCATCTTTCGTGGCTCGGTCTGGCCGCAGAGTCCGTGGCGCTTGCTGTCCCGAACATCCTCGGTGCACTCGTCGTGCTCATCACGGTGGATGTCCTCGGCATTCCAGCGGGCGCGCTCATGGTGATTCCGCTCATTGCGGCGTGGTCCTTCCTGCGTGGACGGAGCCTTGGTGGCCGCTACGCCTCGGGCACTGGAAGGTCGGTTCTCCTAGGAACCAGCGTAGCGCTTGGCGTGGTCATGGTGGTCTTGCTGCTCGTCCTGGTCATGGCCGGTACCGGCAACGGGAACGGGATTCTGCTTGGAGACCTGTGCGCACCCATCTGTTTTGCGTTCATTCACTTCGTGTTGGCCGCGCCTGCGCTGTGGCTCGGGGAGTGGCTCGCAGAGCCGTCCTAAGACCGAGTTGTCTG
>CAYYHT010000113.1:0-10174 GCA_964471355.1 uncultured Enterobacteriaceae bacterium | reverse complement strand
TGAGATAATGAACCAGCGTCGGGCTCATAGTGGTCCGTCGCCATGGGCTGGAGCACTTTCCAGCGGGTCGGATCGGCCTCCCAGGCTACATCGTAGCCGGCGAGTGTTACAACGTTGTAACACCCTGTGTCGTTGACAAGTGTCAGCGAGCGCATTCGCCCCGACTGGGTGATCGATCGGCGGAGCGGGAGTCAGCAACGTCCATACTCGAATGGCGGCGGCGGTCAATTTCTGGCAGTAGCGCGCATGGACCGCATTACATTGGAGGTATGACGCACTCCCAGCTGGTTGACGAGGTGATGAACCTGCCCGACAAGGACAGGGCCGAACTCGCATTGGCGCTGATTCGGAGCCTGGGGCAGGCGCCGGGCGGTGAGCTGGCGAGGGACGAGGCCGATTGGCATCGGGCATGGGGCGTCGAGTTGGAACGACGCATGGCTGACGTTCGTTCTGGCAAGGCGAAGACGATTCCGGCAGCCGACGTGTTTCGGCGGTGACATCCTCCTCGGCCGGTGCGGCTGCCTCGCGCGGTCTATTCGTCGACGCTGGATTGTACTGGCCAATGGTCGCACGCCTTTTGATAGCCGTTCCGACAGGCCTTTTGGCCCGGCGCCAACGCCTCTTGCTTCAGCCCTTCATTGTGCAATCGAGCGGCAACTTCGAAACATCCTCGCCCATAGTTAAGGTCGCAAGCCCGCTGGTTCAGTATGTCCGCGGAGTCAGTTTGTCCGGGAGCGTATTCACCTCTTGCGGCGTTCACAGCCTGGTTGCTGCACGCGTGCCCTGACCCGGCACGGCACGCTCGGTCCAACAGCGCTAGGCCTTTTGGCTTGTTCCTCTCGGTAAGCGTGCCCAAAATATAGTGGGTACCCGCGTTGACGCAGAAGGCGTCATCCAGATCGCACGCCCGCTGAAACAACTGCATGGCCCGACTTGGGTCCTTCTCAACTCCCATCGCTTTCTCATAGAACACGCCGCCATCCGCGCAGCTGAGGGCATTTCCGAGTTCGCACGCCCGTGAGAAGTAGCCTGCCGCCGCGGCGAGGTCCTTGGGAACGCCGTCTGCACCATGCATCTTCATGTAGCCCACGTGGTAGCAGTTCCAGCCGTGTTCCAGGTCGTCACAGCCCCGCAGGTGCAGCTTTAGACCGCGGCTCGGGTCGACATGCTGGCCGGACAGGAGAGGGTCCCGGTACACGCCGCCCAGCTGAAGACACGATTCGGCGTGGCCACCGTCACATCCTTTTTCATATGCCACGAGAGCAAGGTCGTTGTTCCGTTCTCCATTCGTCCCTTCGATAGCCTCCTTTCCGAGTCGTGCGCACGCTTCGTAGTCGCCTTCATCGCATTGAAACATCTGACCAGCCCGGCCCGTCAGCTCCAGTACGGGCGGTTCAGTGCCTCCTTGCGGGCAGCCGATGAGCATGAAAAATGAAACGAAACACGGCATCACCAGCCCCTTTTTGCCCACCATACGTGACTTCAGCTGTGCCAACTCGGAATCGCTGTTGCAACTCACGAACTCGCACGAGGGCGCTTCGATGAGTGCAAGCTCCCTCGCCGTCGAACGGTCATCGGCCTGCGATGCCGGACGAACAGCATTCGCCTGAGGAATCCGGTTCGCCGGAGGAGAGGCGGCACCGCTAGGCGGAGGAGCGATGACTCGACGACCCACAGTACTTTTCTGCGGCGTTTTTGGTTCCTCGACCCGTCGATCCGTCACGACGATGCACGCGAGCCAACTCTCGGCGATCGAGACCCGGCCGATCCGCCACGGCGAGGCCACAGCAGGCGATGCCGGGACTCATTCGCTGAGGGATTGCGAAAGCGAGCGGCGCTGTATGGCCAACCAATCCCGCCATTGGCCGGCTCTTGCGATGAGGAGCCGGACCCGCGTCCTCAATCCCCTCGAGGCGGGACCGTAATCGTGACGGTGTAGCGCTGATCTTCGTCATAGGCGGACCATTGCGTCGTGCGGACATATTCGACGGCGAACGCTCGCACTCCAGGTTCGCACTCGGCCGCCGCTACGTCAGACGTCGTGTAGAAATCGGTATGGAATGTCACCACGCAGGTTCCAGCGGGAGTGGTGTGCGGGGGAAAGCGCACCGGCAGCGCCATGCACTCGGGCAGGCGATTGCTGCGCAGGTCCGCCAGCCCGCCGTTCCGCTGGGCCACGAACTGGACGACGCAATCATCCGATGTGACGTCGAGTGGCCCGTGAAGCGCCTGTACGCGTGAAGCCCATTCATTGCCGTTCACGTCGTCGTTGTTGAAGGTGATTCCGATCGCCAATCGAACGCGGATGGCCTCACCGTCAACCTTGTAGGGCGACCAACGGGCTTTCATCACGCCACGGACCGCTTCGCGCTGCAACGGGAGAGAGCAACCACCCTTGTCAGCACGCCAGGTCACCTCCTCCGGCATTCCCTTTTCGTCAATCACGACGATCATGATGCACCGGGCAGACCCGGGCATTGTCGGGATGACACCGACGGGCCAACTCACATCGGGGCGCCGCTTGTAGCGAAAACTAGCCGGGGCCTCATCCATGCGAATCGACAGCGGCTCCGGGGGTTCGGCACTCGCAAGTCCCGCGGCCAACACAAGCCCAAACATCCTCAGATCTCCCGCAGGAGTTTTGGAGGCATGACGTTGTGTCCCGCGGCCAGCGTGTCCGCCGCGCGCAACAGTTCTTCGTTGTAGACGCCCGCGTCGTCGAGCGGCTTGGCCACCCGGTCGTTGACCCGTTTGGCCAGGTCCTGCTGCGCCGCGTCCAGTTGGCCGCCCACCGTGGCCAGCTCTGTACTCGCTTCGAGGGCCGCCAGGCGCTGCCGCTGCGCATCGATCGACGCAGAGTGCGCGCGCATGCGATCGAGCGTCGGGTCCGCACCGAGCCACCGATTGGTGCGCGTGGCGTAGGCCGCAATCCACGTTCGCGTACCCGGGGCATGCTCGTTCTTGGACAGCCCCAGGGAGTCCGCAATCGCAGGCGCCGCCACCAGCTGCAGGAGTGCATAAGTCTTGGAGGTGTCCGAGGGGACCGGCCGCAGCAGCCGCGAGAACTCGCCTAGACCCGGCCACGAGCAGGTCTCGCCGGACACCAATGCCTCGGCTAGGCTCGCTCTCAGGGCTTGCGCCTGTTCGTCAGTGAATGCCATGTGCACACCTCATTTCGAGTGGGCCAACCGCCACAATCACGACAGAATCTGCCGGGTATAGGCGCCGACAAAGAACGTCAGGATGATGAAGCCGATCAACGTCTCGAGGGTATTGAGGTACCGCATTCGGTGATCGTCCTCGCCGAAGTCCCAGCCCGTGTTGAACGCCATCAGCGACTGCAGGCTGATGTACATGAGTCCGGCAAAGCTGATGTCCCGAACCGGCACGTCTTTGCCGTCGTAGATCATCACGGAGTTGGGACAGAACACCCGGTACAGCACAGCGAATAGCCAGCTGATGAGCAGCACGGCGACGCCCAGGTTGCCTAGGTTCACTCCCCAACCAAATGCCCACTCGAACAGGACGATCTCGACGGTCACCGCCACGAACTTCTGCATGGGGGTGCCAAAGGTCAGGTGCTCGCGGGCTTGGTGGTGACGCATCCACCAGTAGATGTTGTCCTCGGCCTCGATCATCGCCCGGTCGCCGTAGGTCTCTTTGAGGGCCACGAGCTCGTCGTTGAGGTTGTCGTAGCACTCGAGTCGCATCTCGCGGTCGGTCAGCTGGCCGAAGCTCTCCATGCGCGCGGTGCGGATGTCATCGCGGTCGATGCGACCGTCGGCACAGCGTTCATAGAACAGCCGGTGAGGCTCATCTTCGGCGTCGACCTGGGAGTCGTCGATCTCGAAGGTGCGAATCTCGGCGGCATAGAAGGACAGGTCCGCGTCACCGACAAACTCGGCGTCGGACAGGGTCAGGCGGCCATTGATGTTCGCGTCGTCGAGAATCAGAGACCGGTGAAAGGTCGCCTGGTTGAAGGCGATCTCGGGTCCAAAGATGGTGGTGAAGTCCGCCTGAGCAAACCACTGAGTGCGCTCGAAGTGCGTCTCGCCCAAGAACTGCGAGTTGAAGAAGCTGGCGCGGGTCTGTTCATTCTCGCGGCCAAAGACAACGCCCTCGAACACGGTGTACCCGTGGAACTCGGTGTTCGCGAAGCTCAAGTCCCCATCGAACTGGGCCTGCAGGTCCAGCAGGCTAATGACGCCGTAGCTGGTCTTTTCGGTCAGCGGCTCGTCGGCGTCTTCGTCGCCTTGGTAGTGCCGGTACAGCGGCAGCAGCTCATCGATGCTGCCTCGGACCGAGCGCCTGGTCACCTCGTCGATCGAGAAGCGGGCCCGCCCCCCCACGATGGTGTCGGTGAACCAGGTCTTGGACTGAAAGTGCGTGCCCAGCGCCGCTATCTCGCCTGTGGTCACGTCCTTGATGTTGACCGTGTGCTCGAAGACCGCACGGGACAGGTTGAACAGCCCTTCGATCTCGGTGGTCTCGAAGTCGGCCTCGTCCTCGAAGCGCGCATTCTCGAAGATGGCGTCCTCGCCCCAGTCGCAGTGGTCGAAGGTGACCTTGCCCTCGAACTCGGCGGTGTTGAAGTAGATGGTGCGCTCACTGGACATGTGCGTGAACACGGTGTCTGAGCGGTATCGCGTGCCTCCGAAGTACACCGGGTCGTGCATGCGCAGGTGCTTGAAGTTGGCTCCGGCGCCAAAGCTGGCAAAGCGGAACTCGCTGACGCCGGTGAACTCGGCCCCCTTGAAGTCGGCCTCGGACTCGAAGACCACCATGGGGAAGTAGGCGCGCCCCGCGTTCTCGACCTCGATTCCAGCGAAGTTGGCCGGTCCGACAAAGACCGCCTCGCGCATGAACAGGTCCTGGAAGGTCGACGCTGGCTTGTTCTTGGTCTTGTTGCGCTCGCCGTGCCAGAACTTGCCGAAGTCGGTCTGGCCCAGCACGATTCCCTTGAAGGTGAACTTGGTGAAGTCCAGGCTGGGAGCGTGAATGCGGCCGATCACGCAGCGCACAAAATTGATGTGCTCGGGAAGCTCTTCGGACGTCCACTCGGTGAGGTCGAAGTCCTCGACGTAGCAGTACTTGGCCTTTTTGCCTGCGGCCGCCAGCTCCATCACTTCTTGGGTGGTCATCACCTTGAGGTTGCGCGCCGCCCCCTTGGAGGTGGTGTAGATGCGGGCGTCCTCGCCGGACTTGGCCTTGGCGACCAAGGCACGCACGTGGTCATAGGCCTCGGCGACCAGCACATCGCGATCGGGATGCACGCTCATGATGCGCAGCACCTGAATGACGCGCAGCACGTCGTTGTCGAAGGCCTCGCGGTACAGCACCGCCGCCTTGTCGGACTCGCCCAGGCGTTCGAGGACCAGCGCTTCTTTGAGGCTGGGGCGGTACGGAAGGTAGGACGAGACCTCTTCGCGCTCGAGCATCGCGGTGAACACGGCGCGGGCATCGTCGCGCTTGCCAGAGGCCAGGGCATCTTGGGCCAGATCTTCGAGGCGGCGGGGGTCTTCGATGGCAGACCAGGACGAGGCAACGGGCTCTGGCGGCTCTTGCGCAGCAGAGACCCCGGACCAGAAGAGGACCAGAAAAGCGAAGGCTCGGAGAAGGCAGTTCATGGGCGCCGCATCATACGCTGCGGATTGCACTGTGAATTGGTAGGGTGTCCGTCCATGCGAATCCGCCTTCTGCCACCTCTGACCCTGACTCGGGGGCCTCGATGCTTCTGCTAGCTCTGGCCATGATGGGCCCGGCCGAAGCCGTCGAGACCTGCTTCACCGGCCAGGAGCTGTTCAACGACGTAGGCGTCGGGTTTCCGACCCGCACGGTCTCGGTCAGCGGAACCAGCTTGATCATCGATCCCGGCGCGTTCGGCGTCGTGGCCGTGCGCATCCCTGTGTTCAACCCCGGCGAGGCCGACACGCTCTTTCAGAGTGTCACGGTCCGAGTCGACCAGACGGTGCACACCGGCGATGGCGACACGGACATGGCCGTCGTACTGGCCGATGCCGCGACCGGCGTCGGATTTGCGCTTCAAGACAACGCGGGCGGCATTCCCATCGCCTATCAACTCGGCTTCGCAGGCGACTTCGCCAGCTACGACGACGAGAGCGTCTTTCCACCCGGCGTCGGCTTTCCTGCCGTCGGATTTCCGTTCAGCTACAGCTTCTATGTGGGCATGAGCCCCGCCGACAGCACCGTCAGCTTCGACTACGAGGGCTTCGAGGGCGCCCACACCTTTCCCACCGTGCCAGACGCGTCGGGAAGCTTGGACCTGCTGATCGTCGCCGAGGGGGGCTCCGAGTCCTACCAGATCGACCAAATCTGCTACGACATCGACTCGGACTGGGACCTGGACGGGCTGACGGACCGCGACGAGGTGTTGCTGCATGGCTCCGATCCGACGCTGTTCGACACGGACTTTGACGGACTGATGGACGGCGACGAGATCCTGGTCGGCACCGACCCCATGAACCCCGACAGCGACTTCGACGGGCTGTTCGACGATCTGGAAGTGGGCGACCCCTTCAATCCCCTCGACACCGACCTCGACACGTTCATCGACGCCCTGGACCCAGACGACGACGATGACGGCCTAGACACCATCGACGAGCTGTTCAGCTTCTTTACCGACCCGTACCTGCCCGACACCGACGGCGACGGGCTGTCCGACGGCGACGAGGTGAACCTGCACTCCACCGATCCCCTGTGGTCGGACACGGACGGCGACCTGCTGAGCGACAACGAAGAGGTCACCCTGGGCACCGACCCGCTGGACCCGGACACCGACGGCGATGGGCTGGACGATGGCCTCGAGGTCGGCGACCCCACTGTGCCCAACAACACCGACAGCGACGGCCTGATCGACGCCCTCGACACCGACGATGACGGCGACGACATCGACACCGCCGACGAGCTGATTCTGGGCACAGACCCCGTCAAGACCGACACCGACGGTGACGGACTGGCCGACGGCGACGAGGTCCTGACCTACAGCACCAATCCCCTCGACGTCGACAGCGACAGCGACGGGCTCGAGGACGGTCCCGAGGTCACCCTGGGCACCAATCCGCTGGCCCAGGATAGCGACGGCGACAGCCTGCTCGACGGCGACGAGGTCAACATCCTGGGCACCGACCCCACCCTGCAAGACAGCGACGGCGACGGGCTGCTCGACGACGAAGAGGAGGGATATTTCACCAACGCAACGGTCGCCGATACCGATGCCGACGGCCTGAACGACGGCGACGAAGTCATCGTCCATGGCAGCGACCCGACCGTGCCGGACACCGATGGCGACAACTTGCTGGACGGCGACGAGGTCACCACCCACGGCACCGATCCGACCCTGGCCGATACCGACGGCGACGGCCTGGACGACGACGCCGAGGTGCTGGACCACGGCACCGACCCCACCCTGGTCGACACCGACGGCGACGGGATCACCGACGCAGACGAGGTGACCGGCGCGACCGACCCCACCATGGCCGACACCGACGGCGACGGCCTGAACGACGGCGTCGAGCTGACCCTGCACGGCACCGATCCGCTGAGCGAAGACACCGACGGCGACGGGCTGCACGACGGCGACGAGATCACTGTGGGCACCGACCCGCTGGTGGCCGATCAGCTGGTGGCCCTGTCCGACACCTATGAGACCCCCGAGGACACGCCGCTGGTCGTCAACGCCACCGACGGCGTGCTGGCCAACGACCTGGGCGCTGGCACCGTGTCGCTGCTCGACGACGTCGGCAATGGAGTGCTGGTGCTCAACGAGGACGGCAGCTTCGAGTACACGCCGTCGCCGGACTTCTCGGGCAACGACCTGTTCCGGTACGAGCTCACTTTGGACGCCGAGATCAGCAAGACGAGTGTGCTGTTGACGGTCACGCCGGTGTCCGACATGCCGGTCACTGCCGAAGATGTGTACTGGATCGACGACCCGACCGCTGCGTTCGAAGTTGCCGCCGATGCGGGCGTGCTGTCGAACGACACCGACCCCGAGGGCAGCGGGCTGACCGCCGAGCTCGGCGAAGCTGCCAGCGGCGAGCTGACCCTGTCCGAAGACGGAAGCTTCAGCTACACCGGTGGCGAGGCCTTCGACGGCGCGGACAGCTTCACCTACACCGCGAACGCAACCGGAGGCTCCTCCACAAGCACGACGGTCCGGCTGCTCGGTCCCAACCTGCTGGACACCGGCGGACCCGTCGACCAGGCGAACCCGAATGATCTGCCCGAGGGCTTTGTCGACGACCAGGGCGTACTGTGCGCCACGGCGGGCACAGGCACCGCGGGTTGGTGGATGCTGCTGCTCGTTGCAGTGTGCGGTCGCAGGGAGCAGCGATGAGAGCGATGTGGCTCGCACTACTGATGCCGCTCGGGGCCACCGCGGGCACGTGGAGCAATGTCGGTGCGACCGCCGGCGGCGCCTACAGCATCACCATGCAGGACGAGCTCGTCGGTTGGGTCGCCAAGAGCAGCGGCAACGACGTGGCGGGCACCATCGATGGCGGCGTGAGCTGGGTCGAGCAGTCCCCGAACGCGTGTGCAGACATGTACTGGATCAGCCAGAACGGCCCCAGCATTGCCGCAGCGGGCGCCGGCGGCTGCCTGGCGGTGTCGCATGACGGGGGCAGCAGCTGGAACTCCCGGACGAGCGGCGGCGGCCACAGCCACGGCGGCGTCTATTTCTTCGATACCAACACCGGCGTTGCGCGCAGCAACGGCACCCAGGCCATTCGCCGCACCACAAATGGCGGGTTGAGCTGGAACATCGTCGGGCCAGCCGCGTACGGTGCGAACGGCTGGAACAAGCCGATGCCCGCAGGCGGCAACGTGCTGTACTGGGCCGAAGACCAAGGGGTCATCCGAACCGACGATGCCGGTGCTACCTGGTCCTACAAAGAGATCACCCCTGGTGCGATTCCGCGGTCCGGCGCGTTCGTCGACGAGTTCACCGGATGGGTGGCCCTCGACTCCGGCGAGATGTGGTTCACCGAGGACGCCGGCGACAGCTGGAATCTCGTGGCCACCGGCCTATCGAACTACCGCGGCATGGACGCATTCGACCGGGACCACGTGTGGGGAGCCGTCGCGGGAACGGCGGTACGAAGCGCCGACGGAGGATTCAACTGGGAGGACGTGCCGGTCCCGTTTGGCGGTGCATTCGACGTGTCGATGGTCAGCTGTGAGTTGGTGTTCGTCTCGGACAGCAGCGGGCAGATCTGGCGCTGGGATGCCGAGCCCGGAGACTGCTCTCCCGCTCTGCCCGGAATCATCCCGGGTGCCGGTTCTGGCACCATCTACGCGGTTGTCGACTCCTCAGACCCCTTCGACCGGATTCTGTCCTACACAGACCCGCTCGATCTGGTGGACGATCTGTGGGTCGACAACGACACGTTGGCCGGAGAAGCCTCCTTTGATGCCGGGCGATTCAGCTTCGGCACCGAATCGTACGAGGTCGTCTCGTTCAACGACCACCTCTATGGATTTGCGGACACGGTCGACATCTTCTCGGACTCCTACTTCATCGACAATGCCCTTGGATACAACTCCACCGGCGATGTCGGCTACTTCACCTGGCAAGACGACATCTACCGAGTCAATGCGTCACTCGGCTTGCTGATCCAGTACGACGATCCCGGCAGTCTGTTCACGGACACCCAGATGACCAGCGATCCCTTGGGCTACGACCCGACCACGGACGTCGGCTACTTCGTCTACGAGGACCGCCTGTTTCGGGTCACGCCGACGCAGCTGCTGGAATACTTCGATCCGATCGACCTGCTGTTTGACACGCCGTTCGCCGCCGAGACCCTGTTGGTGCCCTTTGACCCCACGGCCTCGTTCTTTGGCTTGAACGACCTCGGCGGTGGCGCCGATGACGACGGCGACGGCCTGTCTAATGATGATGAGTTCTTCTTTGGCTCCGATCCCTTCGACCCCGACACCGATGGCGACGGCCTGATCGATGGCGACGAAGTCTTCATCTACGGAACCGACCCCATCGACGCAGACGGCGACTTCGACGACCTCACCGACGGCGACGAAGTGCTGGTCCACGGCACCGACCCCAACGACCCAGACACCGACGGCGACGGCACCAATGACGGCGACGAGATCGCTGCCGGCAGCGACCCGCTCGGCGGAAGCAGCCCCGATGCCG
>CAYYHT010000112.1:0-14005 GCA_964471355.1 uncultured Enterobacteriaceae bacterium | reverse complement strand
GGTGGCTTCTTCAGGTGCCGGAGCTTGCTCGACCGGAGCCGGAGCTTGCTCGACCGGAGCCTGAGTGCCCTCGACCGGAGCCGGAGCCTCCTCGACCGGAGCTGGAGTGTCCGCGACGGGAGCTGGAGTGTCCGCGACGGGAGCTGGGGCCTCTTCGACGGGCTCTGGCGGCAGAGTTGTGGGTGCCTCGGGCGCCTCGAATAGGTCGGGTGGTGGGGGCGGCGGCGGCACGGGGAGCGCCGGCGGCACCGTCACCTTCTGCTGGTCCCCATTCCAGGGCAAGCGCACCGTCTGTCCGTACTCGGGCGGGGTCTCGCCGGGCTGCATCTGCCGCACGATGTGGAACTGCACGCGACGGTTGACCGACAGCTGGGTCTCATCGCCGCCGTCCTTCTTCTCGTCCACTTCGCCCATTCCGCGGATGCTCATGCGAGCTGGATGCACACCCGACTGCAGCAGCGCCTCCCAGATGGATGCCGCCCGCTTGAGGGACAGCGCGTAGTTGTGGGTGAAGCTGCCCTCGGCGCTGGCGTGGCCCTCGATGACCAGGTGCCCAATGGCGTGGTCGTCGTTCATCAGTGCGGCGACCTGAACCAGCGTCGGCATGGACTCTGGCACGATGCGCGTCGTGTTCACCTGGAACTGGATCGGGTCGCGAATGACGATTTTCTCGTTCTCGACCTTGGCCAGCTCGCCCTCTTTCCACTCGACGGTCGCCGGAGCGGGCACCTCGACCACAACCGGGTCGGTGTACTCGACCTCGTCGAGGAAGGTCTCGACGGGAATGAACTCTCCGGGGTCTTCTTCGGGGGGAGGAGGAGGCGGCGGCGTCTGTACGTACTGGAAACCGGCCACCACTCGCATGGACGTGGCCCCGTAGCCCGGAGTCAGGCCGCGACCTGCAGCCACGCGGAAGCGAGAACGCTTGCTGGCCGCGTAGCGAATGCCGAGCAGTCCCTCGCTGGACAGGCGAGCGTCAAAGTCGCCGATGGCAATGCCCAAGTGATTGACGACCTCGGCCATGACCTCGGTGCGCCCGTGCATGTGCCGACGGAGTCCGAGGGACAGCTGAAGCTCGCCGCCGGCGACCAGGTCTGCGTTGGTCGCGGTGGGTGCGCGAACGTGGAAGGCCGCATTGCTGTAAAGCGTGGCGGCGCGCGTATCGGTGTGGGTCATGACCCCGATGGTTGCCCGCGGTGAGGGCTCCCCCATGTAGCGCTGTTTGGCACCGGTGGGCAGCAGGACGCGGCCTAGCAGGCCGATCTTTGTCTTGCGCACGGTGCCCGCGTAGTACGCCGCCGACAGGGACATGTCCCCCAGGCCAGCCCCATCGTTGGACAGCTCGGGCACATCGCCGCCGGTGTGGAGTGCGACCGGCAAGACGACGGCGAGCGCCAGATCATCGCGAGCGCTGTAGCTGGCACCGAGGTGCATCACGGCGCGATGGGCGACCACTTGACCCTTGAGCTGAGCGTTGTCGAACAGGCGCAGAGGGCTGCGCTCGTACTGCACAGGTGCCGAGACCACCCATGTGCCCGCCACAGGCAGCGTGGCCGAGCCAATGGAGATCAGGCCGTCTTCGCTGGGCATCGGGCGCACAAGCTCGATGTCGATCGGGTACGTCTCTTGCTGCGCGAGTGCTGGCGATGAGACGCACAACGTGGCGAGCAGTACCCGGACGACAGTGAACAGCGGACCCTCCTGAAGGGTCGCAACTTAGCCCGCCACACGCCCGTTGACGTCAAAGTCTGTCGCCCCCTACAGGTCGTTGACAGAGACGGCTCAATCGGGTGCTAAATGAATAGCGTGATGACCCACCTCTTTCGCCGACTCGCTCTCCCCTGCACCGCTCTGGCCCTGCTGACCAGCTGCACCGAGTACGAGTTCAACGAGTTCGAGAACACCGACATCATGCAGCAGAACCCCTGGCAGAACGTCGACGTGCTGCTGGTGGTCGACAACAGCTGCTCGATGCAGCCCTACCAGGACAAGCTGGCGCGCGACTTCGGCGTCTTCTTTGACTACTTCGAAGGCAGCGAGGTCGTCTGGCAGCTTGCGGTGGTCACCACCGCCGCCGACGAGCCCACCTTTGGTCGCATTCGCGGCCCCATCGTCGACGCCGACCACGACGACCCCGACTCCCTGTTCGCCGACGTGGTCAACGTGGGCACCAACGGTTGGGGCATCGAAGCGGGTCTCGAGGCCGGCCTGCGCGCCGTCTCGGGCATCAATCCAAACTTCCCTCGCGATGACGCCACCCTTTCCGTGATCTTCGTCAGCGACGAAGAAGACGCGTCTCCTGGGTCGGTCAGCGACTACATCGACGGCTTCTATGACGTGCACGGGCATCGCAATCGGGACGCGTTCAACGCGTCGGCACTGACCGTCATCACGCCTGCCAGCTGCACCCCCGAGCAGCTGCAGTACAGCACCAAGGGCACCCGCTACAACGCGGTCGCCGAGCGCACCGGTGGCGTGGTCGCCAACCTGTGCGAAGAGGACTTCGGTCCGATCATCAGCGAGCTCACCCTGACCACCTCGGCCATGCGCGACACCTTCTATCTGTCGGACCGGCCCAAGACCGAGACCCTGACTTTGGGCGTCGGCACCGAGATGCTGTCCTGTGCAGACGGCTCGTGGAGCTACGAATTGGTCGGCGACGAAGGTGAGCTCCGCCCCGCCATCGTCTTCTCGCAGCTGCACATTCCGCCGCCGGATGCACGCATCGTGGCGCACTACATTCGCGGCAACGGCCTGCCCAGCGGCGTCTGCCCCGAAGGTGACGGCTGGGTGCCGGACGACGGTGGCCTCGAGTGAGCTCGCTGATGATTCTGAGCCTGCTGGCCTGCCCAGCCACCAACGTCTGCACCAACCACACCCAGTGCAATGACGGCTACGGCTGCATCGAGGGCCAGTGCCAGACCGTCGAGTGCATCGTCAACACCGAGTGCCCCATCGAGAGCTATTGCGATGGCGCCAAGGGCGAGTGCGTGGCCGGCTGCGAGCACAGCGACGACTGCTTCATGTCCGACCGGTGCAACCTCGACACCAACGTCTGCGAGTCGCGGACCTGCATCGACACCCAGACCGACTGCGCCACCGGGGAGCGCTGTGACGCCGGCGAGTGCAGTGACGACCCGCTTCCTCACTGCGAGCCGTGCAGCAGCGGTGCACAGTGCGGAGGCGAAGGCAGCTGCTGGTTCATCGGCGAGGGCGACGGATCGTATTGCTTCTTCCCGTGCAATCCCGAGTCCGCCGATGCGTGTCCAGCGGGCTTCCAGTGCACCGGAATCGACAGTTTCTACTGCTTCTCGAACTGTGCGCTGATCGACCAATAGCTCTGTTGGGGCTGCGGCTTTTCGATCGCATGCTCGCCGATAATCGGCCTTTGTTCGTCATGTGACGGCGGCACGCCCATTGCTTTGTAGTGGGGCAGGTCGCCACATTCAGGTGACAGCCCGAAGAATCGGAGATCGTCTTGACGTTAGATACATCGCGCATATATGCATGATGTAGCTAAGGGGTCGTCAGTGTCTCAGAGTGGGTCGGAATCGGAACAAGAGTTCCTCGCAAAGTACGATGCTTCCCGGTTTGCCCGGCCTTCGGTAGCGGTGGATGTGGCGATTGTGACCCACTCCGAAGGCCAGCTGAGGGCGCTTGTCTACGAGCGCGACGAACACCCAGCGATGGGCGCGTGGGCGCTTCCGGGTGGCTTTGTGGGCATCGACGAGGCACTCGATAGCGCCGCCCGGCGCGTGCTCGCAGACAAGGCTGGGGTCGACAACGTCTATCTGGAGCAGCTGTTCACGTTTGGGCGGGTCGACCGCGACCCGCGCACGCGCATCATCACTGTGGCTCACACCGCCTTGGTCCCCTTCGAGCGTTTGGCGCACCTCAACGGCGGCACCTGGCTAGCCCCCATCGTCGTGCCCTGGGAGGGCGAGAGCGGTGGCCCCATCATGCTGCTGGGGCGCGACGGCGAGCGCATCGAGCTGGCCTGGGACCACGCCGAGATTCTGGGGGCCGCGGTGCAACGCATGCGCGGCAAGCTCGACTACTCGAACATCGCCTTCTCATTGCTGCCACCGGCGTTCACGCTGCGCCAGCTGCAGAAGCTGCACGAGACGATTTCAGGCCGCTCGATGAACAAGGACTCGTTCCGTCGGCGCCTCATCGCATCTGGACTCGTCGAGTCCACTGGCACGCGGCAGAGCGAGGTCGGGCATCGGCCCGCCGCGCTCTACCGCTTTACCGGCGCAACCGCGCCAATTGAAGGGAGGCACTGATGGCCGAAATCAGCCACTTCTGGCTCGTCAAACACCTGCGCGCCGAGACCAGCTCGCACATCCTGCTGTCCAAGGGAGGCCGACAGGTCGTCTCGGGCCGGGGCCTGAGCTTCTGGTTCTTGCCCATGTCCAGCAGCATCGCCGAGGTGCCGGTCGACGACCGCGAGCTGCCCGTGCTCTTCCACGGTCGCTCCAAGGACTACCAGGACGTCACCACCCAGGGGGTCATCTCCTGGCGCGTCGCCGACCCAGAGCGGGTCGCCGACCGCATCGACTTTTCCATCGATTTCGACAGTGGGACTTGGGTCAAGCAGCCGCTGGAACAGGTTGCACAGCTGCTGACCGAGCTGGCTCAGCAGGTGGCGTGGTCCTATCTCGCCCACAATGACATCAACGCGATTCTGCAGGGAGGCGTCGAGCAGCTGCGCACGCTCATCTCAGACGCCTTGTCTCGGGACCCCGGGCTAGCGGCGATGGGCATCCAGGCGGTGACCATTCGCATCAGCTCGGTCCGACCGACCTCCGAGGTCGAGAAGGCTCTGAAGATGACCACCCGCGAGCGCATTCAGCAAGACGCGGACAAGGCCACCTTCGAGCGCCGCGCCATCGCCGTCGAGCGAGAGCGCGCCATCATGGAGAACGAGCTGCAGAACAAGATCGAGCTCGCCAAACGCGAGGAGAGCCTGATCAAGCAGAAGGGCGCCAACGAGCGTCGACGGGTCGCCGAAAAGAACGAGGCCTCCAAGCTCGAAGCCTTGGCCAAGGCCGAGCGGGTGAAGCTGCACGCCGCGAGCGAGGCGGACTCCATCCGAACCATCGAGGCCGCCAAGGCCGAGGCCGAGAAGGCGACGATGGATATCTACCGGGATCTGCCCCAGGAGGTCATGTATGGCCTGGCCGCGCGAGAACTGGCGGGCAACCTGCCATCGGTCGAGCACCTGACCCTGAGCCCCGAGCTCATCGGTCCAGCTCTGTCCAGGCTCGCCAACAACATCGGAGAAGCCAAGTAGCCGGGAGGCACAGATGGAACCCCGAGTCGTCATCGTCACCCGTCCCACCGAGTACCAGGGGCTGCTCGCGCGTCACGCGACGCACTCAGCCGCCGCCTGGTTCTTGGAGGGACGCGGCCAAGACATCGCCGTCTACATGATGCGCCAACACCAACAAGACGCCGCCGTGGACACGGCACTGCGGGCCATCCCCCCGACGTGGAGGCACACACGTGTCACGCGCTCGGACTTGGACCGCTTCCTGTTCGAGCCCGAGGACATCATCGTCGCCGTCGGACAGGACGGTCTGGTGCCGAACGTGGCCAAGTACCTCTCCGGGCAACCTGTGATTGGCGTGAATCCGGACCCGGTACGCTACGAGGGCGCATTGGTTCGGCACCCCGCGGTGGCACTTGCCGATCTGCTGCGCTCGATGGACCGCTGCCATCCCCAGCACCGCACCATGATCGAAGCGCGCACCGACAACGGACAGCGGCTGCTTGCACTCAACGAGATCTTCGTGGGCCACCGCAGCCATCAATCCGCCAAGTACACGATCCGCTGGCAGGGAGCGGAGGAGCGGCAGAGCAGCTCCGGGGTCATCGTCGCCAGCGGGACCGGGGCCACGGGCTGGGCAAAGTCCGTTCACCGCTGCCACAGGTCCCAAGTGGGCCTGCCTGCTCCGATCGCGCCGGAGCTGGTGTTCTTTGTGCGGGAGCCATGGCCCAGCGTCTACACGTCGGCCGAGCTGAATGAAGGCGCGCTCGGCCCCAATCAGGCCCTGCAGATCACCAGCGAAATGAACGCCGGCGGCACCCTGTTTGGCGATGGCATCGAGGACGATGCGATCGAGCTGGACTGGGCCATCACCGCCACCATCGGCTTGGCCGATCGGGCGTTGGCACTGGTCTAGAAACAGCCCCCGGTCAGCACGCTGCTATGGGGCGGGCACCAACATCAGCGCACCAGCCAGCGCAATCATCAGCGCCGAGGCAAACAGCAACAGGCGGTCGTTTTCATCGGGTTTGTCTGTCGAGCCCACGGCGGCCTCCTGGGGATCGGGGTGGTTCACTGGCGGCTCATAGCCCGGCGGCGGCTGACGAGGAGGGTTGCCAGCGAGGTAGGTCGAGTGGGTCAACCAATCCGGCGGAGGATTCGAGACCGGCGGTGGGGGCGGATAAGTGCGAACAGGCTTGTCGTCGCCCTTGAGGTCGGCGAGCACCGGTTTGATGATGGGGTCCTTGCTGTCGCCGGCCATGCAAGCATCTTACGATGGCTTCGTGCACGACACACGCGTCCCCATCACGTTGATCACCGGCTTTCTGGGCGCCGGCAAGACGACCCTGCTCAATGGTCTGTTGTCCCAGAAGCACGGCCAGCGCATCGCGGTCATTGTCAATGAGTTTGGCGACGTCGGCATCGACGGCGACCTCGTGCGCGGAACACAAGACGAGGTCATCGAGCTCACCAACGGCTGCGTCTGCTGCACCGTCCGCGGCGACCTCGAACGGACCGCCCTCGACTTGCTGCAGCGCCGCGAGCGCCGACTGCTTCCCCTGCGCTTTGATCGCATCGTCATCGAGGCCAGCGGCTTGGCGTCGCCCGGTCCGGTGGTGCAGACCTTCCTGATCTCTCAGCAGCTCGCTGGGCGCACACGAATGAGTGGAGTGGTGGCGGTGGCCCATGGCCAACACATTAGGCAACAGCTGGTGCGTGAACCGATGGCAGCCGAGCAGCTGGCCTATGACGACCGCATTCTGCTGAACCACACCGACATCGCATCATCGAGCGAGCTCGACGCGGCCGAGCACGCCATCACCACCATCAACGGGGTGGCCGAGCTGCAGCGAACGGTCTTGGCCGGCGCGAGCGCGGTCGACATGCTGGCTGATGGACCGAACGAATTCCCCCACAGCGACACCCACTCCCCCCACGAGTCGGGCGTCACCACCGTGACACTGACCCACGATGACGCCCTCGACATTCACCGGCTGAAGATGTGGCTGCAGTTCCTGGCCAGCCGCAAGACCCACGAAATCATGCGAATGAAGGGCATTCTGCGCTGCTCAGGACGCAAGAGGGCGGTTGTCGTGCAAGCGGTCTACCAGTGGCTCGAGCTCGGTCCTTCCGACATTGCCCCGCCACCTCAAAGTCGGTTGGTCATCATCGGCCGCAACCTCGATCAGCCCGAGCTCGACCGAGGCTGGTCGAACGTGTGCTCAGGCTGACCGGCAAGAATCCGATGTTCAAGGAGACCGAACGCAACATTTGGATCGTTGCCGACGTTCCCCAATGCGCGCACATTGGAACAGGGAGAGTGTTCGTTGTCCGGCAGCCGCCACAACATCTTGGTCATCAGTGATCTGCATCTGGGCGAGGACATTCGTCCCGAGGTTGACAACAGCACCCACTTTGAAGAACTCGGCGCCGAGTTAACCGCTTTCCTCCACCATTATGCGACAAACCGTCACGACAACACGCCCTGGCGTCTCATCGTCAATGGCGACATGGTCGACTTCCTGTCGGTCTGCCTGATGCCCCAAGACGTCGAGATGGTCGAGGGCCTTGGCTACGACGACCACACCTATGGACTGGGCACCCGCCCCAATGCGGCACTGCTCAAGATGAACGCAGTGCTCGAACGCCACGCCGACGTCTTCGAGGCGTTTGCTCACTTCATTGGCCAAGGCAACGAGCTGAACATCATCGTCGGCAACCACGATGCGGAGTTCGTCTGGGAAGAGGTCCAGGAAGGCTTCGTCGAGGGCATCGTTCAGATCTGGAAGAACAGTAACTTCTCGATGCACGACGGCTGCCGCTCGCCCGACGCGGTTCGCGAAGCCATCAACTTCCACCCGTGGTTCTACTTCGAAGAGGACTTTGTCTGGGTCGAGCATGGGCACCAGTACGACCGCTACTGCTCGGTCGACCACATCCTCGACCCGCGCGACTCCACCGACGAGCAAGAGCTCGAGCAGAACGTCGGCGACGCGGTCATGTACTACCTAGCCAACCACCTGCCCGACTCGCCCGAAGACCAGCAAAAGCGCGGCTTTGTCCAATACATGCGCATGCCATTCGAGCGCTCCGGTCGCGCAGTGCAGCTGCTGTCCGGGTACGGCCGAATGTCGTGGTTGCTGCTGTCACAGTGGGCCGACCGCCTGGCTCGACCGGCGGCCTGGGAGTCCCGTCGCCAAAGGCACCTCGATCTGGTTCGAGGACTCGCAACGAGCGCTTCGGTCGACGAGGACAAGCTGTTGGCGCTGTTCCAGATGAGGCATCGGCCCATCTTTCTGCAGCTAGGCCAGCTGGTCACGGCCCTGATGTTGGGTCGATTCTTCCTGACCGTCGGCGCAGCCCTCGCCACCCCGCTGATTCTGCTGCTCGTGCCCTGGCCCACGGCGCCGGCACTGGTGGCCAGCATGTTCCTCGGTGTGCTCATCGCCCACGGCTTCTTGGCCGCGGGCCGACTCAACGCCGATCCAAGGGACGCCATGGCCGGTGCCGCAGCCCGCATCCGCAACACCGTCTCAGCCCCCATCGTGGTGATGGGTCATAGCCACCACCCGATGGCCCAGCGATTGCGCCGAGGTGGCTGGTACTTCAACACCGGCACATGGGTCGGGGGCCACGACAAGCTGCGCAACTTTACGCACCTGATGATCGAGCGCGGCCGAGACGGCGCCAAGGCAGCGTTGTGCCAGTGGCGAGACGGTCGAAGCTGGGAACTGCGCGCCGAACGAGCCGGCCGCAACTACACCGCCCCGTGGGGTTTGCGAGCCAAGGGCTAGACTGCGTTCGTGATCATCGTCGAGAACCTCGTCAAGCGCTTCAGTGACCGCAGTCGCGGCGAAGTCGTCGCTGTCAACAAGCTCAGCTTCAACGTCCGCGGCGGCGAGGTCTACGGCCTGCTCGGTCCCAACGGCGCGGGCAAGACCACGACCCTGCGCATCGTGGCCACCCTCACAGAGCCCGATGAGGGCACAGTGCGCATCGCCGGCGTTGACCGCAGCGTCGACCCCCTCGGGGTTCGCAAGAAGATGGCCTACGTCCCAGCTGAATCTGGGCTGCCAGAGCGTCTGACGCCGTTCGAGGTGGTCAGCATGTTCGCCGCAATCCAGGGGGTGCCCAACGCATCCTCGGTGGCCGACGAGCTGTTGAAGACACTGGGCGCCGGAGAATATGCGCACACGCAGTGCATGGGCCTGTCGACGGGCATGAAGCGCCGGGTCGTACTGGCGCGGGCCCTGGTGCACGAGCCGGAAGTCTTGTTGCTGGACGAGCCCACCGACGGACTCGACGTGCAAGGCCGACGAGATGTACTGGATCTCGTGCGCGATCAAGCGCGCCTGGGACGCGCCATCGTCATCTCATCTCACATCATGGGCGAGGTTGAAAAGGTCATCGACCGCATCGGCGTCATGGCCAAGGGACGCATGGTCGCGCAAGGCACCTTGTCCGAGGTGTTGAGTCAGGCAGGTGAGACGGACTTGGACGACGCGTTCATCGCCCTGACCTCCGAATGATCAGTCAAGGGCGCAGCCTGGTCTGGCTCACAGCGGCGATTCTGCGCCGGCTTGTGCGCGAAGGCATGGTCATGCGCTCCCTGCTGTTTCCCACCGCCATCGTCGTGGGCACGTTGCTCATCACCCTGGCCGTCGCGAGCGTGGTGCGCGGGAACTCACGAGTGGCGCTGACACCTGACGTCTGGCAGCAGACCGAATTGGTCGGACAGATTCAGGACATGGGCCTCGAGCCCTATGAGAGCACCACACTTGTCGAAGACATCGAGGAGTGGAGAGCATGGGCCGGCTTCGACGGCAAGACGATGTACATCCAAGGCAGTGCTGCCGATGGCGCCCGGCTCGAGGCCATGCTGCGCACCCGCGCAGGGGCCGACTGGATTCCGGAGCCCATCTACAACCGCCCCACCGGCGCTCAGGCCGCTCGCCAAGGGCGGTTTGTATTGCAGGGCATGGCACTGCTCTTCGCGCTCTACGGCGTCGTCTTCGGTGCCGGAATGGTGGTCCGCGACCGGAGTGAGGGCACGCTTGAGGCCGAGTTTTCCCTGCCAGTTCCGCACTGGTACCACGGCGCCGCGCGGTGGCTCGCCGGGACCATCGGCCTGTCGTTGTTCCTGGTGTTTGGCCTAGCGCTTCTGCATGCGACCCTCGGGCTGTCCGACCCCGGCGCCATGTTGCGGCACGGACTGGCCGCCAACGCAGCTGCGACAGCAATCGGCATGTTTGCGGCGGCGCGTGCGGGCCGGGACACCGGCTTCTCTGGACCGTTTACGTTCGGCATCTCGGCGGTGACCGGACTGGTGACCTTGAGCGTCGTCTTTCCCGAGGCGGCGGTGTGGATTCCCCTTGCCTCGATTGCGACGGCCGGAACCGGGTGGCCTCCTCTCTTCACAGCGGGGCTCTGCGCCGTGGTAGCCATCGCGAGCTTCGCCTACATGGTGGACGCGTGATTCGCATCAGCACCCTCATCGCGCTGGCTCGCCGCGATCTGACTCACGAGCTGCGCGGGCGCCGTGCGTGGGTGTTTGTGCTCATCACCTTCTTGTTGATGGCGCCCGTCGCTTCGGCCCCCCGGTTCGATCTCGAAGCCGCCAGAGCCCGACGCGCCTCCCCCAACCGCATCATTGCTGTGCGCGGTGACGTGCCCGCGGACATGCTCGAAAACCCCGCCATTCGCGCTGTCGATGGGCGTGCACACGCCGTGCTGGAGCAG
Organism: uncultured Enterobacteriaceae bacterium; assembly: GCA_964471355.1. GTDB lineage: Bacteria > Myxococcota_A > UBA796 > UBA796 > CAYYHT01. Next base: position 2,994 of record CAYYHT010000112.1, on the reverse strand, counting down.
CCCGCAGATGGTCCGTTGATCGTGCATTCCCGCTGGACGCCCCGCACTCTGCGAGAGCACCTGGACTCTGGAGACCCGGTCGTCGCGCTGAAGCAGGTGTATTGGAATGTGCCGCTTCCGAACCGATCCGCACTGTTGGCCCTGCTGTCTGCGGCGATTCTGACCGGTGCCGTCTCGGAGTCCATCGGCGGTGAGCGCACCCGACGCACCCTCGAGACCCTGCTGACCGCTGCCATCACCCGGCACGAGCTCGTCGGCGGCAAGTGGCTGGCCTGGACCGCATACGGAGCCGCCACCGCCACGCTGGCCGCCACGGCAGCCATCTTGGGCGGGCGCCTTGATGCTGGAATCTGGTTGCTTCCACTGCCGACCGTCGCGGGCTTCACGGTTGCACTCGGCATGTACCTGATTCGCTCTGTTCGAGACGTCATCAGCGGGGCCACGGTGTCGTTGAGGTGGATGCCCACGGTGCTGGCCCTGTCCGTGGCCGTGTCCTGGTGGATTGGACTGCGCTCGCCCGCGCTGGGGGCCTTGGTGCCGCTTGGTGGAGCAATCCTGACCTCCGGCGGTACTTGGGAAGGCTGGGCGCCCCCCATTCTTGCGACGTTCAGCACCCTGAGCTCCACTGCGTTCCTGCTTCACCTCACCGCCCGGGATCTGGCCCAAGAGACGCGCGGTGAACAAGCCCCAACGCCAGGCTGGCGTGGTGCTGTCATCACCGGCGCCGTAGCGGCTCTGGCCTGTTGGCCTGCACTGCTGGGCGCCATGCTCTGGGCACCCGCGGGCAACTACGCCATCACCGAGAGTCTCGACCCCGCGCCCGGGGTCCTGGCTTCGGGAATCGGCCTGCTGTTGCTGGCTGGAATCCGCGCACTCAACACCACAGATGCCGGTGCAGAACTAGGCCTGTGGCGCCCCGAAAAGAGCACGGCGTTTGCATGGGCCGCCGCAACCGGGATCGCTCTGGCTCTAAGCGCCTCGGTCGCGGGATTGACTCCCCTCCCGGAAATCGAGTGGTTGGCCAAGTGCCGATTCCGCCTAGATGCTGCTGTTGAGCCCGCTTGGGCAGGCCTAGGCACCGCCATCGTCGCCATTGTCGGCCAGGAGCTTCTGTTCCGCGGCTGGCTGCAAAAGCACGCCGGGCCGATTCTGGCCACCGTGGTCTGGGTGGCGGTGCTGCACCCGCTCGACCCGCTGCATGGGGCGCTCGTCGGTGGAAGTCTGGCCGCGCTCACGATGCTCGCGGGTGGTTCGGTGTTGCCGGCGCTGTTCGCTCGTGTGGTGTGGAGTGCGATCGGTGGACTGGCGCTCTCGCCACTCGCGGCAGCACTCGTCGGCGTGGGGGCCGTCGGTTGCCTGATCGGATTCGGGCGCAGCAACTCGCCTAGGGCAGCTTCAGCGACCGCATCCGGTTGACCGCCAAGCGCATGTCACCGACCACAGCCCCGTGGTCCAGCTTGCCGAGTGTGGCAGACAGCGCCGAGGGGTCGACTGTCTGGGACAGCAGTTCATAGACCTGTGTCAGTGCCGGGTCGGCCACTGTCTGTAGCGCCTGTTCGGACCGCTTGAACAGCTCGGCGGCGGTCGCGGGATTGCCCGTCTCGAACTCGAGCACCGCCGCCCACATCGCAAAGAAACCCACAAAACGGGTCTGCCCAACCTCGGTCAGCTCGGTCTGGGCCAGCAAGTAGCGCTCGCGGGCCTGGTCAAAGCGTCCTTCGTGGTGCAGCGTCAGGGCGATGTAGCCGGTGGTTGTGGCACGACCGCTCCTGTCCTGCTCGGCCAGCTGAATGGCCGAGGCGGCCGAGAAGTGTTGCTGCGCCTCTTGCAGGCCTCCTTGATCGAGCTGAACGATGCCCAGATTGGTCATCGCGTTCGCCTCGCTGCGCCGGTGGCCGACTTGCTGGGCGATCTCTAGACTGCGCCGGTACAGCTCTGTTGCCGCCTCGTAGCGACCGCGGTGGTACTGAAGCGTGCCCAGGTTGCCCAGCATCACACCCTCGAGGCGGCGATTTCCCGTCTGACGGTGCGCGGACATGGCGTCGGCGTAGAGTTCAGCTGCCCGAGGAAGCTCGCCGCGCTGGCGGTACAGGACCCCCAGGTTGCCTAGATGCCCGCCTTCTTGGCGCATGTCGCCGACGACCTGCAGGCGACCGATGGACTCCTGAAACAGGCGCTCGGCGAGCTTGCCGTCGCCTTGAAGCATGTAGGCGACCGCCAACGTACCCAGCGCCATGCCCTCTTCGCGGCGGTCCCCAACCTCTCGGCAGAGCTCGACCGCCTGTTCGAGGTAGCCAATGGCGTCGTCGAGCCGCCCCTCATGACGCAGCACCGAACCAAGCGACGACAGGCAGCCCGCCCTTCCGGCGGTATCGCCAATGGCCAGCGCCATGATGCGTCCGGTCTCGAGGTCCTCGATGGCCTCGTCGACCCGCCCACCCCGGCGCTTGACCTCGGCCCGAGCGCGCAGCGCCCGAACCCGCAGGGTCTCATCGAGATTGTCCACGCTCTTGGCACCAGCGAGGGACATGTCCAGCAAGGGCAGGTGGGTGTCCATCGGTCCCCAAGAGGACAGCAGGGGATCGAGCGCTAGGGCGACCCGCAGCGCGCGGGTCACGGCCTCGATCCCCAGTGGATTGGTGGACAGGGCTCGCCCGTGCAAGGCCAACAGGTTGTCCATCTCGAGCGCCAGACGAGCCATTGCCTCGCCACCGCCGCGACGATTCGCGACCTCGGCCCACTGCTCGGCCAGCAACAGATAGTGAGCCGCATGCCGTGAATGCACACTGTCACGCTGGGTGTCCGGCAGTCGGCGAGTTGCGTGGTCCAAGACTCGCCGATGGAGCACATAGCGCGGTGTACCTGGGGCCTCGGGCGCCTCGGTGCGACGAATCAGCCGCTTCTCGACCAAGCTGTGGAGTACGTCACCGACCCAGGGCGCGCTCAGGTGTTCGGACAAGTCGAGCACGGCCTCGGCGGCTTCGATGTCAAAGC
>CAYYHT010000111.1:0-14019 GCA_964471355.1 uncultured Enterobacteriaceae bacterium | reverse complement strand
CAGCAAATAGGCCACAGCGGCGGGCATGGTCTCGCCGTCTGCTGCGCCTCATCGATGTCCCCGCTTGTGGCTGACTGTCACAACTTCACGCGGTGACATTGCGGTGATTGTTCGTAAGCCAGTGGCGTGAAAATCAGGCGCCATGGACACCACAATCCGCCCACAGTGGCATGCAGCACTCCTCGTCACTGCCATCGCGATCTGCGCCTTTTGGTTCGCCAACGTCGAGATTCAGATCGAAGGCGGTGCAGGCTGGGCGGCGAGCTTGCCGGTCACGTTCCGCATTGAGGAGCACTGGCTGCTCGACATCTTCTGGGGAGGCCGTCCCATGACCGGCTACCACGCCTGGGTCTTCAGCTTCATGGCGCTGGTATTTCACTTTCCATTGGTGTTTTCGGGTACCTGGAGCAAGCGTCTAGAGTCCCGGGTGCTGGGAAGTCTGTGCTTGTTCTGGATTATCGAGGACTGGACGTGGTTCATCCTCAACCCGGAGTTCGGCTGGAGCAAGCTGACTCCAGAACACGTGTGGTGGCACAAGCAGTGGCTGCTCGGTCTGCCCATGGACTACTGGACCTTTAGTGCCGTGGGGCTAGCGCTGCTGTGGTGGTCCTGGACCAAGCCCAAGGAGGTCTAGCGCTAGTGGGTTGAGTCCGAAGTTCGCCTGCATAGCGACAAGGAGGGGCGAGCTTCGTCTCGCCCTCGATCCGCTCGGTCGGGGGAACCGGCGAGACGAAGCTCGCCGCTCCTTGTCATGATTCGACCGCGGACTTCAGACTCACCCCACTCGACGGCGCTAGGGACCGGACGGAGTCGGCGCTTGCCGGGCTCAACCCGACTTTGCCTTGGCGGCGATGCCAATCAGCAGTGCATCGAGACCGAAATCGAACTCGTCATCCACGTCGCGGGGGCCTTCGGGGGTGTACTGCCACAGCGCGTGCCCAACGACGAAGGCCAGCACGACCTGAAAGATGTGCACGGCTGTTGAGGGGGGGACACCGCGATGTTCCAGGACGCCGATCACCTGCTCGATCAGCTCGAAGGTCCGCTCGGTGGCGGCTGGGCGGCTGAACACCGGGATGGCCCGCGGATGACTGGCGAGTGTGGCGCGAAAGGCTCGGGCAAGTTCCTCGACCATCTGCAGCCATGGCTCGGTGCCGGGCTGCCAGTCGATCTCATCGACGATGGTGTCCTGCAGGCCGTCGACAAGGTCCGCCTTTGACGGGAAGTAGCGGTACAGACTCATGGCCTGCACCCCAAGCTCGGCGCCCAGCGAGCGGATGGACTTGTGCAACATCATCGGCGTGGCGCCTGGCTCCGACCGGTCCTTGCCGCCGTTGGTGCTCGGCGCCCACTACGACACCTGCGGTCCGCTGCCAGGCGCCGACGACAACGCGGCTGCGGTCTCAATGGCGCTGGAAGTCGCCGAGCGGCTGGTGGCTAGGCCGGCACAGCGCGATGTGGTGATCGCCCTGTTCGATTCAGAAGAGCCTCCTCACTTCTATACGGACTCGATGGGGTCGGTGCAGTGGTACCGGCACCAACGCACAGGCTCAGTGCACAGTGCTGTGGTGCTCGATCTGGTGGGCCATGACTTGGCCGTTCCCGGGCTCGAGGACCTGCTGTTTGTGATGGGAATGGAGACGGACCCCGCGTTGGCCGACATCGCGGTTGCGGACCAGTCGGGGCTGCGCGTGCAGCCCATATTGAGTCGGTATGCGGACTCGCGCTCAGACCACTTCATCTTCGAGCTGCACGAGCGGCCCTTCCTCTTCCTCAGCTGTGCGGAATGGGAGCACTACCATCAGCCCACCGACACGCCTGACAAGCTGTCTTGGGTCAAGATGGCAGCCATCACCGAGTACCTTGACCGGACGGTGCGCGGTATGGCGGCTGTGCCACTCGATGCGGGCTACGGCGCCTATGACACGACCGCGGTCGAGGCGGCTTGCGTGCGCAAGAACTTCGGCTCGGTGATGGCACTGGCCAAGCTGGTTCGGTTCCGGTGGCAGATCGACAGCTTTGTGTTGGCGGCCAAACGGCTGTTCGGCTTGGGGTGAGCCGCGGGGCGCCGACAGCGATGGTAAGGTGACGCTTCGTTTTCGGCTGCCCCGGAGGCCATCAGGTAGCCCTTGATGCCCGATCCAATCTACCTAGACCACAATGCCACCACCCCTGTGCACCCCGACGTGCTGCAGGCAATGCTGCCGTTTCTGACTGAGCACTTCGGAAACCCCAGCAGTGAGCATGTCTACGGTCACGCGGCCAAGGCCGGAGTCGACAAGGGGCGGGCTCAAGTGGCCGAGTTGATCGGTGCCTCGCCCGACGAGATTGTGTTCACTGCCAATGGGACCGAGGCCAACAACTTGGCCATTCGAGGCATCCCGCGCCAAGGCTCCACGCGCCGTCATGTCGTCACGACGACCATCGAGCATCCCGCTACGACTCAGGCGACGAATGTGATCGAGCGGCACGGGTGGGAGGTCTCGCGCGCCAGCGTTGACGAGACCGGGCGCGCCACCGAGGTGCCGTCGCTGATTCGCTCGGACACAGCGTTGGTCACGGTGATGCACGCCAACAACGAAGTGGGCACGCTGCAGCCCATCGCCCAGATTGCCGAGGCCGCCCACGCGGCCGGTGCGTACATGCACACCGATGCTGCTCAGTCGCTGGGCAAAGTCCCCGTGAAGGTCGATGAGCTAGGCGTCGACCTGTTGTCCCTCGCCGGCCACAAGCTGTATGCGCCAAAGGGAATTGGAGCGCTGTACGTGCGTCGGGGCACGCCGCTGCGGCCGGTCCTGGTTGGCGGCGGTCACGAGCGCGGCATGCGACCGGGCACCGAGAATGTGGCGTTCATCGCAGGGCTAGGAGCCGCTTGTGAGCTTGCTCAGCGTGATCTCGAATCCGAGAGTGCGCGGGTGCAGTCACTGCGGGACCGACTGTGGCAGCAGCTGCAGGCCGGGGTGCCTGGTCTGCGCCTGAACGGACATCTCACGCTGCGACTGCCGAACACATTGAACGTCGGATTTCCAGGTCGAATGGGCATGGACGTGCTGGCGTCGGCTCCCCAGATCGCGGCATCGACGGGGTCGGCCTGTCACGAGAGCGGCGTCGATCCGTCCGGCGTGCTGGTGGCGATGGGCCAGGACGCAACCACGGCTTTGGGTGCCGTGCGACTGACGCTGGGGCGCTCGACCACCGTCGAGGATGTCGATCGGGCTGCTAGTGCGCTGATCGCAGCTGCGAGAGTGGCGGCATGATCAGCCCCGAGGACCTCATCGGAGCGGTGCTTGGCGAGCGCTACGAGATCCTCGATTTCGTGGCGCGCGGAGGCGGCGGCAGCATCTATCGAGCCAAGCAGCGTGGACTCGACCGCATTGTGGCCGTCAAGACGCTCTACGACGACCCAGACCGGGACGATCTGAAGACGCGTTTCGAACGCGAAGCCGCACTGTGCGCCAAGCTGAACGACCCGAACACGGTGCGTGTGCACGACTACGGCTCGGCTCCGGAACACGAAGTGCTCTACATCGTGATGGAGTTCTTGGACGGCCAGAACCTCTTCGACATCATCAAAGAGCAAGCGCCCTTCGACCCATACCGGGCCATCCACATCACTCGGCAGATCTGTGGCGCTCTCGGCGAGGCCCACGATCAGGGCATTGTGCACCGAGACATGAAGCCAGGAAATGTGCTGTTGGTGGCCAAGCGGGACGACCCAGACTTCGTCAAAGTGGTCGACTTCGGTTTGGTCAAGCAGCTTGGTTCCGATGTGCACCTGACGACTCCTGGTCAGGTGCTCGGCACGCCTTCGTACATGGCGCCAGAACAGATTCGCGGCGACCCCAACATCGATCTTCGCGCTGACATCTACGCCATCGGCTCGCTGATGTACATGATGCTGACCCGCAAGCGGCACCTCAAGGGCAAGGACCTGGGCGCCATGATTCGCGCTCATATCCACCATGAAGTGGCGCCCTTCTCAGAGGTCGCACCGCACCTCGACATCCCGATCGAGGTCGAGCAGATCGTGATGAAGTGCCTGCAAAAGGACCGCAAGGACCGCTGGATGAGCTGTCATGCACTTGGCCAAGCCTTGCAGCATCTCGAGAGCGACCTGCTGGGCACGGGCGACTTCCGTCTGCCGCCTCCGTCGCTGACGGGCGAGACCGCGCTGCGACCGACGCCAGACTTTGGCGACATCTCGCCCGCCGACACCCTGATGACGAGCGAGGTCGGCAGGCCCGGCGCCAGCCCGCTGATGGTGGCCAGCTTGCTGATCTTGCTGGCCATCTTGGGAGTCGGCGTCGCCCTGCTCTTCGGCGGTGGTGCTGTCGCCTTCATGACGTGGTCCGGCGGGGCCCGTCCGGACGAGAACGCGATGGCCGATGCACTCGCGGCGAACGAGGCCCAGGCGCAGAAGGTCGCCGAGTTTGAAGCGGCGGCCGATGCCGCGGCGAAAGAGAAAGAAGAAGCAGATGCGGCAGCGGCAGCCGCAGCACAAGCGGTGGCCGACAAGGAAGCGGCCCGCCAGGCGGTTGCAGCCGATCCAGTCGAACAAGGCTGGAAGATTGTCGACACCGACCCGTCAGCGGCAGCGGTCAAGTTCAAGGGCGTGCTCGACGCCGACCCCGACAACGCCAATGCACGGTACGCCTACGGCTATGCCCTGCTCAAGATGAATGACCTCGATGCTGCGGCCGTGCACCTGTGTGCGGCCCGAGGGTCGGGCAATGTCGAGGTCGAGCGCGAGATCGTCGGCCTCATCCAAAAGCACGAGCTCAAGTGTGACTAGTACCTAGAACAGGTTGTCGACGTCGATGTACATGCCCATCGCGTTGTTCTCGTCGCCGCTGAAGCCGAAGTCGAGCCGGATGATGAAGTTCTTGTCCATGACGATGCGCAGCCCTGCGCCCTCGCCGAAGTGGATGGGACCCTGGTCGGCGTTGAACGGCGCGTTTGCATCGACCACGCGCTCGGTCTCGCCCACATAGGACACCTCGCCGAATGCGTGCAGGTACAACTCGAGCGGGAAGCCCAGGTCAACGCTGGCGAAGCGCCAACGCAGCTCCGCCTGTTCGATGCCCTTGACCGGGGCCCGGTAGCGTCGCTGTCGGATTCCTCGGCCGGCGTTGAGTCCGCCGATTCCCTGAATGATCTGCGTGCCCCCGAACCAACTGAGTTCCTGTGTGCTCGCGTTGCCGACAATGGCGTCCATGATCAGGCGGTTCGCTAGCGTCAGCCGGCCTTCTTTTAGGATTGGCACATAGCCGCGCAGGTTGGCATTGAAGCCAACGTAGCCAGTACCTGGACTGGACCCGAGGTAGGGATGCGAGCCGCGAGTGGTGGCCTCGACCCAATAGCCGCTGTGCGGGGAGGGCTCGTTGTCACGGTTGTCGACCATGATGCCAAGCTGTGCCACGCCGGTCCGCACGTTCTCGCCTTCGGGGAAGGTCTCGGAGTACAGGCTGCCCTCGAATGGGCCGGGCTCGCCCAGCGCTCCGCTGATGAGCCATGAGAAGCGGTAGCCCGCGATCAGCTCGACGCGGTGTGGCTTGTCGCGGAGTTGATAGCGCACATTTGTGGTCCAGAATGGCTCGATCAAGCGATTCTTGTAGTAGCGACGCAGGAATGTGTTGCGGTCCTCGCCTTCGGCCAAGCCCTGGTCGTCTGCTCGGAGGATCGCCTGCCCCTCATCGCACGTGACTTGGCTGCCGAGTCCACAGTAGTTCTCGGCAGAGGTGGCTCCGAACTTGGCCCGGCTCCGGACTCGCAGCTTGCCGCCGGCGAGCTCGAGTGCGTCGAGGTCAAGGTAGTGGCTGTGCACACCGTTGGTCGTCAGGAAGAACAGCGCGGTGAGCTTCCACTTGTACGGGGCGGTGGCACCGTCGTAGCCGTACAGAGTGCCGAGTGCGCCAGCGCCGAAGCCCTCGTCGGTGTTGTAGTTGACCGCGGGCAGTCCGCCAAATCCGAGCCCTTGCCGTTCCCAAGCGACCACGTCATTCTCGGGCACTGGACTGACCGGTTCGCCGACCTCTTCAGGAGGTGACTCGTCGGGAGCGTCCTGAGCAAGCGCGGGGGCGATCAGCAGAGCAGCCAGGAGGAGGGTCGTCACGGCGCCACGCTACCACGACCGCCATGTCGCGATCTGCGCTGATGCTCGCCCGGCCTCCGACAACGATCCGCACGACAGGCGCATCGTTGCCCTGGCACGGCACTTGCTTTGTGGAGGACAACGAAGGAGTTCCCATGCGATTCGCAACCACCCTAGCTCTCATCTCCCTGCTCACCGGCTGCCGAGCCGAAGTCGACCTGGGCGGGGTCGGCGGACCGACAGGCGATATGGGCGTCACCGCGGGGGGCGCGCAGGACATCGGATACGCCCGGGCCGTCATCGCTGAGGGCGGCGTGCCGGAGTCGAACGCGATTGTGACTGAGGGCCTGCTGTCCGAGCATGACCTGCCCGTCGTTGGCGCGCCCTGCGACGAGATGCTGTGCGTTCGACCTGCCTTGGGCATCGCGCCATCGCTGGCTACCGGCGAGATCGAGCACTGGGTTCAGATCGGCATGAGCAGTGGCATGCAGCAGCCCTATGTGCGACCGCCGATGGACTTTGTCATGGTCATCGACCGTTCGAGCAGCATGGAAATCGACCTGACCGAGACCATGCGAGGCGTCGGCGGCATGATCGATCACATGGGGCCGTCCGACCGCCTGGGCATCGTGACCTTCAATCAAGGTGTTCAGGTCCTGCATCCACTTGGCGAAGTCGAGGACGCGGCAGCCCTCAAGGCCGAGCTGTTGTCCATCGAGGCGCGCGGGAGCTGGGACCTGATGCCGGCTATGGACACCGGTCTGCAGATGTTGACCGATGCAGGTGACGACCCCACGCGCCTTCGCCGCATCGGCTTGATGACATGTGGCTACCCGGGTGTGTCGGTGGGCAATACCGACGAGTTCAGTACACTTGTGTTCGATGCCGCAAATGAGCGGATTGGAACGTCGGTATATGGAGTACTGCTAGGGTATGACCCTGGGCTCGCGGACCTGCTCGGTCAGTCGCGAGGCGGGTCTTTCCACTATCTGGAGTCGCTCGAGAAGGTCGAGACCGTCTTTGATGACGAGTTCGACACCATGGTCAGCCCACTTGCCTACGACCTGCACTTCGACGTCATGCCCGGGGCTGCGTGGCAGCTCGAGAAGCTGTACGGAATTCCCGGGGACGACGGCGACACCGTCGCTCGGGCCGGGTTTGACGTGGCCACGGCGTTCCTGAGCAAGCGAAACGGTGCCATGTTTGCTCGGCTGACCGAGTCCATCGGCAGCTGGGATCCCGATGACATCGATACCGTCGCCAATGTCGAACTGTCCTATGTGCCTGAGTCTGCGCACGGATTCGAAGGCGCAAAGACCGAGCACGAGACGGTCCTGACGGCAGAGTCCGACATCTACTACGCAGGCATTGGTGTCAGAAAGGGCGTGGCGTTGATCAACCAAGCCGAGCAGATGGGCAGGGCTTGTGACCAGTTCCATGCGGGGGATGTGGCCGATGCGGTCGCGACGCTCGATGAGCTGCATGCCTTCCTCGATGGCGAAGCAGAGGCACTCGATGACGACGCATTGCGGACGGAAGTGGCGTTGGTTGAGGCGCTGGCTGACAACATGCAGCGTTGAATTGGTTGAGCGTTATAGGGCTGGCCAACGGAGGCATGCCCCATGGCAAAGCTTGAAGAACGCGCCATTTGGCCCGAGCTCGTATCCCTCAAAGACGACCTGTCGCTGCGACAGTTGGCCGAGCGCTTCGGCGTCGCAACCGGCACCGTCAAAAAGGCACTCGACCGCAACGGCATCACCCGCCGCCCCGCCAAGTCCGGTCGCCGCTCCAAGAAGTCGGTGGCCGAGGTCGAGGCTCGCTTGGCCCTGATCGATGAGTTGCCGCCCGAAGCCGGCGTCGGCAAGCGTCGCTTGGTGCGTCCCAACAGCACCCCTGCTGCGACTGCAGCGCCCCGCAAGGCCGCCAAGAAGTCAGGCAAGCGCGGTGCCAAGCCAAAGAAGGCTCTGCTCGAGCCGTTCATGGACCTGCTAGGCAAGCGATCCGACAGCGACGTCGCCGGTCTGTCTGGTCTGAATGCGCGCACCGTTGCCAAGTACCGCAACGAGGCCGGCATTCCGCCGTTCAAGCGCCCAGCCGGCGCGCCACGCAAGCGCCGCAAGGGCCGGCGCAAGCAGCGTGCATCCAAGATCGACGCCTTTGTCGAGCTGCTCGGTACCATCACCGACGCCGAGGTCGCCGCCCAAGCCGGCACCACAGCCGAGGCGGTGCGCGTGTACAGAACCAAGCGCGGCATCCCCTCGTTGCGTGCTCGCAGACGTTCGGGTGATGTTGTCGCCCCCACCGTAGCCGCGGCCGCACCGATCAAGGCGGCCAAGATCCGCAAGAAGGGCAAGCGCGCCGCCGCCCCCCGATCCGGCGCGATCGTAAGCAGCAGTCAGGCCTGGCGTGTGACCCTAGGCGATGGTCAGAGCGTGATTGTCGTGGCGGGCGATCTGGTGGGCATGGCACAGGTGTTGGCGCAGTCCGGTCGCGACGCGTCGCGCATCAAGGCGCTCGGCCCAGTCCTGATCTGATCCCAAGGGGTCTGCGTCTGCGTTAGATTCCCCACATGTCTCGCCCGGTGAACGTACCGCCGCGCCCCGCATATAGGGGCGACGCCCCCTCTCAGGCCCGTGTTGTCGACCGCGATCGTGCGCTCGCCAAGCGCCGCAAAGAGGCCATCGAGCGCGTTGACGGCCTCGTGCAGACCCATGCCCAGGTGGGTGATGAGCTCTCCCGTGACTTGGCCACACTCGACCACTCGGGTCGGGCTCTCGACGCCATCGAGCGCAGTGCCCAAGAGACTGGCTTTGTGGCGTCGCTCGTCCGTCGCTTCACCCGCCGCCGCACCATGCTTGAGCGCAGGTCGGCCACCGAAGAGTTGCTGCAGCACTACGAAAAGGTCAGCGTCCGTCTGAGGCGCTCCTCTGCATTCAGCGATGAACTGCGACTGTGTGCTCTCGAGCTGCAGACCGACGTCGAGATGCTCTCCAAGGAATTCGCCGAGGCCCAAGAAAACGCGCGCATGGCAGCGCAGCGAGTCATGGACATCGAGCTAGCCCTCGACAAGCTTGGTGGTGGCGCAAAAGACGATCTGGGTCAGCTCGAGGACACCCTCAATTTCGAGCTTCGGCAATGCACTGTAAACCTGCAGCTGTACCAGACCGCCGCCGAGGTCTGCCGCGAGAACATTGTGCCGGCACGGGACCTGCGCGACACGGTCATGCACTTGCACGAGCAGCTCTCGGAGTTCGTGGTCAAGGCATCGGGCACGGTCAACCAGTCCGGTCGCCGCATCCAGGCGCTGGGCATGGCTGCAGACGCACCGGCCGTGGTCGCCGAGCTCCAGGAGTCCCTCGCTGAGCTGCAGGACGCGATGGAGATCACCACCGCCTATGTCGAGAACACGCGTCACTTGGTGGGCAAGGTTCTGCCTCGCCTGACTGCCGACCTCGAAGCCCGCAAGGAAGTGAATCGCATCGACTCGTTGTACCAAGTGGACGACATCACACGCGAACGCGCCCACGCGGCCGCCGAACGCGCTCTGCGCGAAGCCGCAGAGGCTGAAATCGACGCGCTCGAGAAGGGTCAGGAATGGACCCCCGGGAAGAATCTGTAGCGCCATGAAACCGCAAGAAGCCTCTCGGGTTGGCCCATACCTCCGCGCGTTGGCAGCCGGTCTGCACGCTCTGGCTCCAAACGAGGACTACGTGCCGCTGCGGCCTGCACTGGCTCATGTGTTTGCGCTCGACCCCGAGAGAAGCGGCGACATCCTGTACCCGCCCGAGATCGACCCGCGGTCAGGCATGCCGGGATTCGCTTGGATGGAGCGGGCCAACGCCGAGCAGGTGGTCGCCCGTGAACGCCAAGACGACGAGGACCCGACTGACCAGAGCATCGCCGTCGCCGAGCGCCTCGATCCGGCGCTGGCAAAGCGTGTGCGGCACCGTCGCGAGCTGCACCGGCACCTGCGCCGCGAGGATTTGCTGCCGACGACACGGTTGATTGCCGTGGTTCGGCAACTGCGTGGGACCACCCGCGTTCTGCTGACCTACGACCGCATGGCGCCGCTCGGGTACTGGATTCGCATGCGAATGGACCTCGAGACCGCTGAAGGCCGCCGCGAGTTGGGTGCCATGACGCTCACGGCCAACGCCAAGGTCGAGTACCAGCCTGGCTTGGTGCATCTGTTGACTCGGCACAGTTTCACGCCGCTGATGTTGTTGCGCGAACAGCTCTCGGCCGCTGTTGACTGCACCGTATTGAGGTTGTCCCGGTCGCAGATCGGACCGTTCTGGTTCCCTGGCTCCGAGCTGCCAGACGGGGTTCCCAGCGCGTTGGGCAGCGGTCTGTTGCTGCATATGTCGGTCGAGGTGACCGCCAAAGACATCGCCCACAGCGAACACCGCGACCCGTGGTTGGCGCCTCCGCGCCTTGAGGTCATGCCCGAGGATTACGGGGTGTTTCGCGAGCGCCGATTCGCCGCCAGCCTGCCAGTATTGCCGCACGCCGAGAAATGGTGCCGCGACCAAGGGGTCAGGACAAAGGTCGTTCCCATCCGACCCCACGCTGCAGGCGCTGCGCCACGATGACCCGCTGAAGCTCGAGGAAGTCGACGCGGTGCCCGTTTGAGCGTGCCCAGCGGTGGGCGACTCGAGACGACGCGAGCAGCAGAAGTTCCAGGGCTTGGCGGTCTTCGGACAGAGCTTGGATGACCAGATCGTGCTCGGGATTGAGGGTGAAGCTGGCCTTTCGCGGGTGCCTCTTTTCCAGGCTGTCGAGTGCAATCGGGGATTCGTTCTCGACGAACGCCTGGTAGATGGTCACCCGGACGTCGTTCACAAACGCGGACAAGGCCCTCTCAAGGCGGTCGCCAAGCTCGGCAACGGGCCCGGGGATGTCGTGTTCAGCGTCGGGAACATCGACCGTGGGCCGGCGTGCGATGGGCAGCTCGGGCAGCGCTGGGCGTGCATCGGGGTTGGCATTGAACCAGTCTTCGAGACTGCCCCATTCCTCTCCAGAGGCTTGGTTGACGGGTACCGAACGGGCCAAGTCCATAGCCGTTCCGCCCAGCTGGTCCCCGGCATTGTGATGGGCCAGTCGTGCAAATCGCCGGGCGTAGCGGATGCCCGTGGCCAGCGGGTCACTGGAGACTCGGCCGCGCAACAACTCCGCGAGTTGCTGGTACAGCTGCAGGCCGGCGAGCTGGAGCAGCTCGAGCTGACCGTCGGTCAGCTCGTGGCCACCACCGTGCATCCACACCAGACCGTGGCAGGGCAGGCGTTGGTCCAGCTCGGGCAGGGCGGCGACACTTCGACTGGTCTCGACCAACACTCCAGACGTGCTGTCAAACGGGTGTCGCAAGCCAAGCCAACCTTCGAGCCCAGGCATGCGCACCTCTTGGCGCAGCAACCAGCCGTCGGTGCCGTCGTCGAGGGACTGCCACACTTCGGGTGCATCATCGAAGCGCAGGATGCGTCGGGGTGACGGCGAGCCATCGCGCTGGGCGCCCTGCAGGGCAGTGAGCTCATCATGGGTGAGTTGGACCGTGCCAGCTTCGGCGATGTGAACCCCATTGAGGGCGGCGTAGCGAAGCGGCGCCGTTCGAGACGCATCGTCCACCGCTGCCTGAACACCAGCGCTGTCGGTGAGGTACACCTGATCGGACTGGCCGAGCCAGTTGGCGATTGAGAACAAGCCGACGCGCACGACGGCGCGCAGCCGCTCGGGGGTAATGCCCTCGGGCGCTTCTTCTTCCCAGTTGCTCTGTCCCTCGATTCCCGACAGGACCTGACGGGCGTATTGCCAGCCTCGCCACATCATGCGGTCTTCGGGGGCGCGGTCTGGGGCGATCTTGGCGACGAAGACCGGATGCGGCTTGTCCCCGTCATGCCAACCGGGCATCGGATCTTCAGTTGTGCCAAAGGTGGGCTGCAGCCAGATCGCCGCTCGCAGAAACTCCACGGACCACATGCCCGGCTTCATGCGGACCCACCGATTGCCCACCAAGCCGACTGCAAACAAAGGCTCTCGCGAGACCTCGGAATGGGACAGGTGGCCAAATCCGTAGATGGCCTCGAGGCCGTGCAGTGCGCGCAGGTCTTCGCTTCGCCTGAGGGGTGCGGAGTCGCCGGTGCCCTGAAGTGCCAGAAATCCCTTCAAGGTAAGCGGGCCGGTTGTGGTCTCGGCCAGGGTGGCGTCGCGAAGTCGGTCGCGGGCCTCTTCCCAGCGGTCAGGCAGGGACGCGTGCAGGGTGGTCACGCCGTCGGTCTCGACGAAGTACGGGCGACTGTGGAGCGCCAGAAGTGAGCACAATAGCGGTCGGTAGCGCGGGTCCGAGTCCAGGCTCTGGTCCAGCGGTAGCAGGCGCCAGCTCTCAACAATGACCGCATCGGTCAGGGCCGTCTCGATCTGCGCTCGGGCCGCAGCGTCGACTTCCTTGAGCCCCGGTACGACGAACACCGCCGAGACGTCGTTGATGATGGCGGGCAGGCTGGTGCACAGCACCGTGCGCTCGCCGTTGGTGACAATGGCCGGAACACCCCAGCGACCGTCGCCCCAGGCGGGCAGTCGTCCGGCCAGGTGCAGCCTTAGGGTCAGCTTGCCATCGATGTCGAGCCCGGGAACCTTGAGATCGATGGTGGCCTCGCGCAGCTCGTCTCGGCGCGTGAGCATATTGGTCACGAAACCGGCGTCAGCCGGCGTGGCCAGACGGTTTGGCGAGACCACGCTCAGCCCCTGTTCAACGGTGACAGCTTGACCCTCGGTCAACGTCAGCACACGGTAGGGGAACAGTTCGGGGTCGACGCTGGCTTCGAGTTCTGTCGCCGACTCGGGGCTGACCCAAAACAAAGGGGTGCGTGCGGGTAGCTTGGCGAGCTTGGCCATCGTCGTGGCTTCGCGCTCGCCGAGCTGTGGAATGTCGTCCGGTAGCGGCTCTGCGACGGCTTCGGGGGGAGCGATCGGAGCGACCTCGACGCCGGGCTTCTTCTCGACCTCTTTGGGCAGCTCGAGCTTGGGCAGACGTGGAGCGGCGTAGTCCGCGTTCCGCTCCTTGAGCGCTGTTGTGCCTGTGGGTTGCACGGCATGCAGCATGGCGACCCACCGCTCGTCCTGGACGACGTCACTCATGTCAGCGGTCTTGCGCAGGCGGTTGTCGCAGATCACGCCGGTGAGGGGATGTCCGAGGGCGTCGATGCGACGACTGCTGACCCACACACCACCGACGATCAGCCGGAACTCGGGGGTCATGTTGGCGGGGGCGACGCCCAGGACTCCGCGGCGTCCATCTCCTTCGAAGTGGTGCTGTGCACGCACGCCGAACAGGCGGAGCTTTCGCTGTGCCCGGAATCCGAACGGGGCGTCGCCGTTGAGTAGGATCGGCACAGGGGTGTACAGACAGCGCGTCTCGACCAGCGCAGACTCCTCGTCTCCGCCTGTGCCACCGGTGAACCGGGCGAACCAGCCGCGCTGGAACTCGACCATCACATAGGTGCCGGCCAGGGGCTCGTCTGGAATGCCGACCTCGCCGTTGCCCTCGGAGTCCATGTCCATGCGCACGGTGGTGTCTTGCGTGCCCTCGCCGCTCTCGATGCGAATGACCTTGGGGTTGCGCTGCAAGATGGCGTTGAGCCCAATGGCCAGCTGCATCAGGTGCCGGCTCTCGATGTCGGCTTGATCGGCAAACAGGTAGTCGAAGATGTTCTCGAGCTCGCGCCGCTGAAGTGTCTTGCCGCCGACGTAGCCGAGCAGCATGGCATCGGCTGTGACGTCGACTGCAACCCACGAGGCGCCGGCAAACACGGCGGCCTGGACCAACTCCAACACGTATTGCTTGGGATGGCGCAGGGTGAATTCGCGCATCTTTTCGATGGCTTTGTCGCGGCTAAGCGTGAACTTGCGGCGCTCGACAAAGGAGCCAGGAGCGC
>CAYYHT010000110.1:0-14025 GCA_964471355.1 uncultured Enterobacteriaceae bacterium | reverse complement strand
CTTCGAAGGCAAAGGCCGTCTGGTAGTGCGCCTTGTAGCGCTCGGGCAGCTCAAAGCCGCCTTGGACCAGCTTGCGAACCTGCTCGACCAGCGGCTCGGCGGACATCTCCCGGTCGCCCATCAGCTGGGTCTCAAAGTCGATGAAGCTGCCGTGCTTGTGCAGGTAGGTCTCGACGTCAAAGTGGAAGAACAACACCGGCTTTCGCAGCTTGAAGAAGTCCCACACCACGCTGGAGTAGTCCGTGACCAACAGCGAGCTGCGCATGAGCAGCTCGTTCACCGGCTCTTCGCCAGACGCGATGATCTGCACTCGCGGAGACAGTCCGTCGAAGTGGTGCAGGAACTTGGCGAAGTAGGCGTGGATATAGAAGGTGAGGGTCAGATCGTGCTCGTCGAGCAGCTCACCGAGTGCCGGCGAGCACAGAAAGTCCCGGTAGTTGGTAAAGAAGGCGGACTGCACAAAGCCTTCTGGGTCTGCGTGGTGCAGCCAGTTTCGCCAGGTGGGCATGACCAGGATGTTTCGTGGCGTCGAGATGCGATTGGCGAGCACATCCCACCGGGCAAAACCGGTGATCGGCACCTTGTTGCGTCGGTAGCGGAAGTGCTTGACGACGATGTCCTGCTCCATCTGGGACGTGACGATGAAGCGGTCGACTCGGTTGTCCGAGCGCCGTCCGTACACGTTCGAGACGTCCTTCATCGCGGTGACGCCGTGCTGCAGGAACACCAGCTTCTTTTCTTTGAGGATCTTCTGGAACGGCCCCGGCAAGCCCTCGAGCAGCAAGAAGTGGGACTTGGTCTCGGAGCTGACCAGCACCGTCGCCCGCAACAACAGCAGGAAGTGCCGCATGCTGTAGAAGTCGATGACGCGGTCGCCGAACTCGGCCACCCGGTCCCGATGCGCGCTGTCGGGCTTGATGACGTAGTAGACCGGTCGTTCGGGATGCTGGCGGCAGCAGTAGCGGAAGAACTGGAAGCTGTTGTCCTGGGCGGTGTCACCGAGCTTTTCAGTGATCAGCCATGCGTTGGCTTCGAATGATGCCGGCAACACTCCGTGCAACGTCAGGGCAGTGGTCTGCAGAGCGCGATTGGTGGCGTGATTGTCATAGGGGCCCGGCTCGCGCACCAAGACGTTCACGTGGCCATGTCGGTTGAACTCGATGAAGCTCAGCAAGTTGGCTTCGTCGTTGGTGCAGTGACCCACGGATCGGTAGCGGCGGCTGCGAGCGATGCCTCGCTTCGGGTTGCCGAGCCGGCGCTCGATGCAGTTTCCCGGCCACGTCATGCGGATGCGTCCGGACCACCGACCCGAGGACAGGGTGCCATCGCGCATCAGGGCGTCGAGGTCGATGCGCACATGGAAGGCCGAGCGGTCGTGATTGAAGCGACCGGCGCCGTAGAGTGCCGTCGTCTCGGGATGATCGCTCATCGTGGCTGTGACCGTGAGGCGACTGTCGGTGTGGTTCTTGCGGAAGATGAGCTCGACCTTGGGGTCCCGAACCGTCTTGCCTTCGGGATAGACCACGCCATCGATCTGCAGCACGCCAGATTCGATGGCGATGTGCTCGATGTGGTTCATCGGGCGGCACAGCTCGCTCGCCATGGCGAGCTCGTCGCCAAAGAAGAAAGAGAGCGCGCCAGCGTTGGTCAGATAGGGCAGCACCTGCAGGTCGGTGTTGGAGAGCTGGATGGCCGTTCCGTGCCGATCGGCGCGCCATTCGGGAGGTTCTTCGACTGAGAAGCGAAGCCGGCCTGGCCCGTACGGCGTGTTGGTCTCAAGGACGACATCGAAGCGATCTGCTGACTTTGGCTGGAGCGTCGTCAGATTGCGGATGCAGAACTCGAGTGTGGTCCCTTGGCCATCGGCGTCAGGCGTCCAGCTGGCGTCTTCGAGCCGTCGATGGTGCTCGTTGCCCGAGCGCCGGTCGCGGAAGATGAGTCCCCACTCGCTGTCGGCAGACCGGATGATGGGCAGTTCGCAGTGGACTGGTTCGAGGTGAACGCGGACCAACAGCTCATCGTTGCGCCATTCCCAACGCTCGAGCGAGGTGCTGCAGTCTGAGAGCGCTCGGGCGAGCCGCACTCGGGTGGTGTGCCAGACGGCGAGCTGTCCGCGGACCGTCTTGTAAGGGATGAGCAGCGTGCCATCAGGCTGAATGGCGGGGGCGAAGTAGGAGTGATGTCCCGCTGGCGGTTCGGGGGCCATGAGGCGCCGCCGCAAGCCGGGGGCATCACCGACTTGCCCTCGCGTAACAAAGAGGTTCCAGCGTGAACCGACGGTCTCAAAGGCGAGGCGTGTGGCATCGATGCAGACTTCGGTTCCGGCAAAGGGCTCGATTTCTGCGGCGCGCACGTCACGGCGGATCGCGCGCAGCACATACGGTTCTTCAGAGTCCACGGGGTGGGGCAAGACCGTCTGGATGTTGAGGACGGATCCGGGCCGCCAAGCGACGCCTGAAGACGCCACCACGGAGTCACTCTCACGATTCTCGTCCACGGCACCGCTCATTGACGGCCGATAACCGACCGGCCAACATTGGCCGACATGCCGAAACGTACGAATCGAACTACAGGCGAAAGTGCAGGGGGCTCCAATGTCTGAACCCATCGACATCATTCCCGCGGCTGCCGCGTACGCCAACCTCGACCATCCGGCTTCGCGCTACCCCAAGCCGGATCGCGGGAAGGAACGACTCGTGCCGCTTGCCAATATCGTTCACGAGCCCGTGTTCTCGATCGATCAAGACGACCAAATTTTCGCGATTGGATCCTGCTTTGCGCGGGAAATCGAGCGGGCCATGATGCGGTTGGGCTTCGATGTCGTTTCGAAAAACCTGGGTGATGTTGGCGCTGGTGAAGATTTCCAGTGGCTGCGAAACAAGTTCACGACCAAATCCATCCTCCAAGATCTCAAGTGGGCTCTGGACGGCGCCACCGACGATGAACTTGCTGCGACCTATGCGACATCGGATGACGGAAAGACCTGGACTAATCTAGGCTTCGGCGGTAGCCACGCCACCATTCCCGTGGCGCTCGATGAGCTGCTGGTCGCTCATCGTCTTTGGCTCGAGCAGATTGCACTGATTCGAAACTGCCGTGTGGTGGTCATGACCTTGGGCTTGTCCGAGGCTTGGTATGACTCGCGAACGGGGACCTACACCAACATTGCGCCCACGCGGCAGGTCGTCGCCAGTGACCCCGAACGGTATCAGATGCACGTGTTGTCCTATCCGCAGCTGCTTGAGGACCTCGAGGCTTGCTGGTCGTTGCTGCGCAAGCACTGCCGAGCAGACCAGAAGATGCTCCTCACGGTATCGCCCGTACCCCTGCACGCTACATTCCGGGGGCAGGACGTGATGACTGCCAACTGCTACTCCAAATCGACGCTGCGTGCCGTGGCTGAAGCGTTCTGTATGGCGCACGGCGACGTGGCCTACTTTCCCAGCTATGAAATCGTGACGTTGGCGGACCGCAAGGAAGCCTGGGTGTCCGCCGATTATCGACATGTCAATTCGACGATGGTCGATCACATCATGCATGCAGCCATGAGTGCCTATGTTGAAGGCATTGCGCTCATGCCGACCCGCCACGCGATGCAGGCCATGGTGCTGGCCAAGCAGCACGCTGCTGTCGTCGAGGTCTTTGAGGCAAATGGTGGACTGGGTGAGGTGGCGCAGTCGTATGCCCTTCACTACGCGGGCATCTGCTACACAGCACTCGGCGACATGAAGTTGGCGGAGGGGTGTCTGCGATTGGCCCTTGAGCGTTCGCCAAAGAACCTTCAGACGATGATTCGATTGGGCCGCGTGCTGGTGCGGACCGACCGACCTACCGAGGCACTTCAGCTCGCGAACCGCGCGCTGCAGCACAATCCCAAATTGGGCATTGCGCTGAAGCTTCGCGACCGGCTTACTCGGCGGCGCTGAAGATGAACGGGTAGGTGACCATCACGATGCCTCCACCGGTTGGCGGTGGGAAGGTCATGCGTCGGAAGCGTCCCTCGATGCAGCGTTCCACGGCAGAGTTGCTCAGGGTGCTCGTCTTGGTGGTCGCCTTCGGGACCTTGCCATCGACACCAATGGTGAACCTCATGACGACCTTGCCGGCGAGCGACGGATTCTTCTGAAGCTCCCGCTGGTAGCAGTATCGAATCTGGTTCATGTGCCGCTTGATGACGTCGCTGATGAGGGACCTATCGAGGGATCCCAGGATGATGGGAGAGCCACCGACAACGCCGAGGGCACTTGAGCCGCCTTTGCCACGCATAGCTGCGCGTTGGCCATAGCCACTGCCGCCAGACCCGATGCCCTTGACCCCCAGGCCTCCTAGGCCCTCGGCGCTTCCGCCACCTCCATAGCCCGAGCCCCTGCTGCTCAAGCCTCCACCGCTCATGCCGCCGACTTTGCCCATCAAGCCAGAGCTTCCCATCTTGCCTTTGAGCGAGGACACGCGGGTGTTCGCCGGGGCCTCATTTGGCACGGTCAGCGCCCGAGCGACCTTTCCGCAGGCGCAGGGCTCGTCGTCAATGGCGATCAGGCTGGTGTACGTGCTGACGAGGTTGTGCGCCAAGGCCACGTCGGTCACCTCTTCCCGGACCTGTTGGCCAGACCGGTCTTTTGGATACCACTCGATGTCCCGGATCTTTCGGCGTGCCCACAGAGCGGCAATGCCCTCATGGGCGAGCGTCTTGTCGGCGACATCAATGGGCAGGATCAGGCGGTGGACACCGGATCCAACGCGCCCTGAAATGCGCACGTTGGTCGCGGCTCCGCTATCGTACCGAGCGACCACGCGGATCGGCTGCCCTGCCCACACATCAGGTACCTTGCTGGGGTACTGCTCGGTCACTTCAAGGTCCCCCCAGTCGATCTGGATGTTGGACATTCCAGGGTGCTCGATGCGCTTGTAGAAGGCGTTGACGGTATTGGACGCCGCCGTGCCAGGCAGGTGGTAGCTCACATCGCCGCGCCCCATCTCGGCGAGGCCCTCCAGCAGATAGCGGTTCACGCTGCTGCCAATGCCCAGAGCGAACAGGCGCGAGTCGCCCAGGTGCTTGCTGACCGTGGTGAACATGCCCTTCTCGGCGCTGATGTAGCCGTCGGTCAGCATGAGAACGAGGCGCAGTGATTCGGGGTCTCCCGGCATGGTGAGGGAGTGGATGATGCCGCGGTCCATGCGGGTTGAGCCGCCTTCAAAGTGTCTGAGCCACGCCCTGGCAGCAGCGCGATTCGACGGCGTCGACGGCTGCGGTGTGCCGAACAAGGAGCTTGAGGAGTTCGAGAAGCGCACCAGGTTGAAGGTGTCGTCGTCGCGCATCTTGTCGAGTGAAAGCAGCACGGCTTCGGTGGCCATCTCCCAGGGCTCGCCGCGCATTGAGCACGAGCTGTCCAGCACGAACATGAGCTCCCGGGGCTGGGCCTCGTACATGTCCCCCAAGATCTGAGGTTCGATGGTCAGCGACACATAGCCGGGCTCGCTGGTGTCCGGTCGGTGGGCCAAGACAGCCGCTCGGGGCGTCTTGCCGGCGAGGGACCAGGTCAGCGAGAAATCGCGATTGGGCACGCCGTCATGCGGATTGATGTCGACCACAGCCCCGTACGGGCCGTCGGCTGGAATGTCGATGGCGTGGGTGTCGCTCCACAGCGCCTCGACCGGAAGTCCCTCGTCCAGGTAGACCGTGACTTCAAGCTGCCTGCCCGTGGACCCCCACTTGGCCTGAACGCGGTCGGCATCCTCGACCCATGGAGGCGAGAAGCGCTCACCCACCGTGGTGGGAATGACCAGCTCATATAGGCCGTCCTCGTAGGCGATCTGCTCGGTGTACTGCAGGGTGATCTGCACCGACTCCTCAGGGCAGATGCCGCTGATGTGCTGGGTGAACAGGTTCTCGCGCTCCTGCTCCAGCAACGCGGCCTTGACGCCGTCCTCCTTGGCCCGTTCATAGGCCTCGAGTGCGGCTTGACGCTCCATGACCCAGCCTTCGATGGTGCGGTCGCCGACGGTCATGTCCATGCGGTCCACCGCGGCGGTGGAGGGCAGGGGAAGCAGGTACTTGGCCTCAATCGGCTCGTCATAGGGGTTCTGGAAATACTGAACCATGGTCACGCGGGCCAGCCCAGCGTGGACCTCTGCGGTGATCGAGGTGTGCTTGAGCACGAGCGCTCCACCATCTTCAGTCCGAATCTCGCCGCCGGTGATGGGCGCATCGGCCATCACCTCTGGGGCATAGATGATGGGGTCTTCGAGGAAGTCTTGGGCAAGTGCCGCTGTGGCCAACAGGGCCGCGAACAGGAAGGTCATGGTGCACTCCGCAACGGGGATGCTCTGAGGGACCGACGTTCTCAGTGGCAGTTCGCAAAGGGCCTGTCAGCGTGATGTGCGTGTTGTGTCAATCGGGTATGAACGCGCCATGTCACGACTGCTTATGCTCGCCGCCCTCGCTTCTGTCTCTGCATGCCGTTCGGCGGGAGAGCCCTGCACCCCGGCGCAGACGCTATGTGCGGCAGATTCCACCGACACCTTGCTGACCTGCAACAACAATGGAAAGGGCTGGTCAGCCTCGACCTGCGATGAGGGTCTGGTCTGCAATCCGGACGGATGCGGCGCTCCGTTGGTGCAGATGCTGACCACGTCACTTCCCGACGGGGCGGTTGGCGCCGACTACACCGCAACCCTCGACGCGGCAGAGGGTTCCGAGCCCTACGCATACGCCGTCAGCGCCGGAGAGCTGCCGCCGGGGCTCGTCTTGTCTTCCGAGGGCGTGATCGATGGCGTTCCCGAGACGACGGGCAGCTACGCCTTTACCGCCGCGGTGACCGATGCCGAGGGCACCGAGGACAGCGCCGAGTTGTCGATTCTGGTCGAGGACCAAGGGGTGCACATCCTCACCGATGCGGTGCTGCCCGAGGGCGAGGACGGGTTCGACTACTCGACCACACTCGAGGCGGCCGGTGGCACAGCACCCTATGGCTGGGTGGTGACATCCGGCGCGTTGCCAGCGGACCTGCAGCTGTTTGCCGACGGGCGCATCGAGGGGGTCGCCAACGAGGTCGGCGACTTCGACTTCACGGTGCGGGTCTTCGACAACGACGACAACCCGACCACCGACACCAAAGACATGACGCTGACCATCGGCATCGCGCCGCTGACCATCTCGGGGGACCAGAGCTACGATCTGCTGCTCGTCACCATTGTCGTGTTGCCCGTGCTCGTGCCATTCATTCCCTATGCCGACTCGCTGCAGGCCAGGGGAGGGCTGCGACCCTACAGCTGGACCGAGCAGCCCATCCCATCAGGGGTGCAGAGCTCGCTCGACTTGGTCTCGAACAATCCCGCGGCGATCTGGGGCCTGCCATCAGACCTCACCGTCCAGCCGGACGGCCACATCAGCGGCTGGATGACGGACATCTCTGATGCCCCCACCATCTCCATCCCATTCACCGGCATCACGCTCACCGGCTACTTTTTCATGGCCGAGGTGGTCGACAGCCAGAATCCGGCCGAGAGCCAGACGGGCCTGTTCTTGATTCCGACGGTGCCGATCGGCGGCCCATAGGCATGTGCAGGGTTATGCGGCGCACGTGTTGACCCTCTTCGCCCTGGCCATGTTGTGTTCGAGCTCCGCTGGGGCTCAGGAGCCGTTCGAGGGGCCTCTGGTACCCCTTGGCGAGGGCGCCGGCCTGCGCTTCTTCCCCGCCGCGAACCTTCACGATCGCTACGTCGCCGATCCACGCCAGTCGTTCATGAAGCTGGCCTATCTGCGCATGCTCGAGACAGACACCACCGACATCGGGCAGAACTTCTTCAGCGTGAGTCTCGGAGGCCGCGTCCGCTTGGCCCAGATTCATCCCGCAGGCCACCCCGAACTTGGCGTGGTGTTCAGCATCGAGGCGGGATTTATTGGCATCTTTGACCTCGACGCCCAGTACGACGGTGTTGGCTGGAATGGGTACTACGCATTTCGCCTGGGCGGTGCCTTCAGCGAGCAGATCAGCTGGAAGCTCGCGATTCAGCACGACTCGGGGCACATCGCAGACGAGTACATCGCCAAGACCGGTCGTGAGCGTGTCATCTACACCCGCGAAGAAGTCGCCTTGGCCGTGGCCTACGAACCGGTGCCCTTTCTGCGGGCCTATGCGGACGGCGGCTGGGCCTATCACCTCAACCGGGACATGGAGCCATGGCGCTTTCAGGGGGGTCTCGAGGTCCACAATGACCACCTGTTCGCCGCCATGGACAGCACCTTCTGGCAGGAGCTGGACTGGGCTGCCACTGGCACATGGATGGCGGGCGTGAAGTGGTCGGTCGAGCCCACCAGCCGGCACTACCGGCTGGCTGTGCAGTACGAGAGCGGCCGCAGCGTGTTGTCCGAGTTCTATCTCGAGAACAACCGCACCCTGTCCTTTGGGCTGTGGGCGGACATGTGAGCCGTCGGCAGCTTCAATACGGGCTGGCAGTCGTCTGGTTCGGGCTGTACGCCTATTTGCTGGTCGCCTACGTGGGGCGCGGCAACCTGTCTCTGCTGACTCCACTCGTCGTGTTCGCGGCGGTGTTCATGGCCGATCTCGCGGGTGGCATCGCGCACTTCGTGGTCGACTACACCCCGAACGTCAGCGGGGTCGGCTTGTACGAGCTGTTCCACTACGAGGGCAACAAAGGGGGCAAGGCCTACATCAAGCTGCGCGGCGCGGCGATGAAGAAGATCAACGCGTTTCACGAGGTCGTGTTTGACTTCAAGGTGCACCACTTGAGCCCAGGAGCCCTCGGCCGTCGCCCCATTGCGCAGATGACACTGCCCATCATCGTGTTCGCGGACCTGCCCATCACCCTGATTCTGGTGCCGCTGAGTGAGCTCGGCGTGATTCCGGCCGACGTGACGCTGTTTATGCTCATGTTCCTCGCAGCTGCCACGGTGAGCCAGTACGCCCACTCGTGCACCCACCGCAAGCAAGTGCCTGCGATTGCTCGATTCCTCCAGACCACCCGTCTATTCGTGAGCGCGGAAGCCCACGACGTGCACCACCGAGATCCAACACGCAGCTTCTGCCTGCTGAACGGTTGGTCCAATCCGGTCGTAGATGTCCTGTTTCAGTTGACCCTGAAGCTGGGCATTTTCAAGGCCAACGGCCTTGAGGTCATTCGCTGATCACAGCCGGGACGCCGACGTAAAGCTCGCGGCTGCGCCAGAACTGGTAGGCGACCGAGCCCGCGGTCCACAGCAACGCCAGTGTGCCCAGCGCCATGACTTGTGTGGGCGACTCCGCGATGTGGGTGGCCCCCAACAGAGCAGAAGTCAGCCCGAGTCGCGCCAACCAAGCAGCGGCGCCTGATGCCTGTCCATGGCGAGACTGCAGGTCGTCGAGACCGCCAGCGGCAAGCTCGAGACCCAGGATGGTGATGGGGAACCAGCCGCTGAGGGTGGTGAACTCCATCGATGGGTAGATGGTGGCTGGAAGCAGAACCGCGGTGAGCAATCGCACGAAATCCACGCGATCGAATCCCCCGTGGTCGGCTAGGCGCAGCTTGGCGCGGTCGTAATACTGGGCGCCTGTGTAGAGCGTCAGCAACACCACCAGCGTGATGCCGCCGGTGACGGCGAAGCGCGCGTTGGAGTACTCGATGAGGAACAGCGCGACGGGTGCCCATGCCGCCATGACCAGGGCTCCGGTCCACAGCTCACCCTTGATTCGCCAGACGATGGCCATGAACACGAGCGGCAGCAGGGCCATGGCGCCGATTCCAATGTGCAAGATCCACTTCTGCTCCCACAGTAGCGCGAACAGGACAACCGTGCCCATGCCCTGCATCTGCGTCCACGTCTTGACCTTGCCCAGGTAGGTGCTCTCGAGCTCGATGCCGCGGCGCGACAGTCCAGCCCGCAGCCCGTTGACGGTCAGTTCCCGTATGAACAGCAGCATGACGATGGCGCCGGGAAAGAGCCCCATGTCCACCAGCGGCAGGTAGGTGAACGCGATAAACACCTTGTCAGCGATGGGGTCCATCATGCCGCCCAGCACGCTCGGCCCGTACTTTCGGGCCAAGTAGCCATCGACGAAGTCAGTGCAGCCGATGACGATGCCGAGCAGCAGCGCGGACCAAAGGTGGCCGGAGTATGCGAGGGCTGCGACGCAGGGAATGGTGAACAGGCGAGCGCCGGTCACCATGTTGGCTGTCACTAGCGGTTTGGCACTCACGGCCCTTTCAGCCTTCCCAGCGAACCGGCAGCTTCTCGATCCACTTCCAGGTGAACCATTCCTTGACGTGGATGTGCTCGCGCAGTCGGGTGTTGATCATCATGGCGATGATCATCGTGCTGAAGAGGCACCACACGGCGGGACGCTCGTTGACGTCGCTTGTGGTGAGTGCCGCGGCAATTGGGCCTACGATGGCGTGGTACAGGGACCATCGCCACGAGCCGTACAGAGCCGGAACGACAAATGCGACGGCGAGGTAGTAGTTCCAGCGCTCGTTGAAGCCGTTGAGCACGATCTCCCAGGCGATGTGCCATTGGCCCGGGTATGCGCACGTCTGTTCATGACTGCACAGGGCCGTGCCTAGCACGCACCGGCCCAGGTACTCGAACTCGGGAATCAAGCGGATGAGGCAGCTAGCCGTGCCTAGCGCGCACAGGAAGTACACGTAGCCCTTGATGCGCTTCTTGATGCGCGGGTCGATGAACTCCATGCCGATCATGTTGATGAACCACACCTGGAACGAGATGTGGATGATGGCTGCATAGGTCAGCACGGGATTCATGGTGTTCGCGCAGTCGTCGACGACCAAGTAGGTCACCGCCTGCAGGCCTTCCATGAGCACGAAGTAGGCCGTCGGAAGCCACAGCTCGATGGGTTCGCCACGCTTCTTGAGGTAGTAGGCGCTCGACAGTCCACCGATTGCCACACACGCGCTTGCAGGTCCG
Source organism: uncultured Enterobacteriaceae bacterium (assembly GCA_964471355.1). Taxonomy (GTDB): domain Bacteria; phylum Myxococcota_A; class UBA796; order UBA796; genus CAYYHT01. Next base: position 3,107 of record CAYYHT010000110.1, on the reverse strand, counting down.
CTCCAGCACATTGCCTTGAATCTCCGTCCGGGCGCGAGCTAACCCGCGGTCTGCCATCCAGCCCGCCCAAGGATTGTGCGGATGCGAAACAATGGCTTTTGGCTGCTCTGACATTTCGTGGTTCGGGTGGTGACAAGCCGGTGACGTGGGGTTGTTACGCCCGGCGGCATGCAAGCACCAGCTGTCGGATTCAACAAAGAACCATGGAGCGCTCTCACGCACTTCGTGGGACTTCTGTTTGCGATCGCGGCGCTGGTGTACTTGGTGAACGGCAGCATTGGAAACGGCCCAAAGGTCACCGCAATGGCGCTCTACGGCGGGTCATTGGTGGGGCTCTTTGCCGCCTCGACTGCGTTCCACTTCTTTGACTTGGGACACAGCGGAAACCGGTGGCTTCAGCGGATCGATCACGCGGCCATCTTCCTGTTCATCGCCGGCAGCTACGTTCCCGCCTTGATTCACCTGCTCGACGGTGCTTGGCGCATCAGCATGCTGTCGGTCATTGTCGGACTCGCGGTAGCCGGCGCTGTCTTCAAGTTGGTGTGGATCGACTGTCCGGTGTGGCTGTCGACCACGCTGTACCTGGCGCTTGGGTGGATTGCCCTGGTTCCCGCACCGCTGATCGTGCCGCAGCTCGACGCCCCCTCCTTTGCGTGGCTGCTTGCCGGTGGCTTGCTCTACACCGCTGGCGCCATGGTCTACGCGAGCGAGTGGCCCAACCCGGTACCCGAGCGCTTTGGCCATCACGAGGTCTGGCACCTGTTCGTGTTGGCGGGCGCCGCGGCGCACTTTGTATTCGTGGCTGGGCTTCTGGAACTCCCACTTCCCGGGTTCTAGCGCTCGAAGCTGCTTTTTTCTGGGTAGTAGGCGTCGAAGAACTCGCGCAACGACGCCGCAAAGGCATCGCGTTCGGCCTCGCCGAGCTCATTGGCGACTTGGTTGACGCACAGGCTGTCTGGACACGCCGGCTGGCCCTTTAGGTCGAGCATTGCCTGGTAGCCCTGTGCGCTGCTGGCCGAGTGCATGTTCAAGTACATGCAGCTCGACGGCGAAAAGACGCCGCTGCCTGTAAACCAAGCCACGTAGTGCGACAGAAGGGTTGCGGTGTTCAGGTCGGACAGCGAGCGGAAGCGGTTGCCATAGAACGACAGCCCGGCGTCTTCGATCAACTCGATGCACCGGGCGGCGGTGGTCTTGGTCTGGCAGTGGAAGCTGTGCAGCATGCCCGCGTCGATTCGCTGGCCAAAGGTCGCCTCGATCAACGCGCGGGTGTTCTTGCTCGCGCAATCCATGGGCGTGTCTGCCGACGTAGGCGGCCCCGAAGGGATGACCTTGCCCGATGGCGAGACCAGCCTTGCTCCTGTGGACAAGAAAAAGTCGCTGGGCTGCAGCGGGCGGCTGAGCAGCACGTCGTCGTTGAAGTAGACGTAGTGCTCGGACAGGCCAGCGATGCGATGCAGGTGGGCTTCGAGCACATGGCTGTTGAAGGTCGGCAAGAACTGCGCATCGATGATGGCTTTGTGGGGAACCACCGTGAGTTTTGCATGGTCGTCGACGAGCCAGGATGGCCGGTGTCCCTCGGTCACCAGGTAGATGTGGCGCACCCACGGCGCGTACTGTTCGATGGACCTCAGGCTGTAGCGAAGCTCATCGTGGCTCTGGAATCGGGCCAGGTCCGCAGTGTCTTCGTCGATGCCGCTGTCCGGCGCGTCGACTCCCAAGAACTGGGCCTTTTGGGCGCGCCATGCGGGGTCAGCACCGTCGACCCAGGTATAGACGACATCGATGGGGAACTCGACCGGGAAGACATCGACGAGATGCCGTCCGGTTGACGCCTGGCCAACGTGGTTCTTGAAGTCGATTGGATGCCGCTTGATCAGCCAGTCTCGGGCGAACAGGCCGGGCTTCTTGACCAACTTTGTGAGCTTGGACATCAGTCCTTCACCGCAAAAAAGTTGGCACGGGGCCAGCGTGAGCCGGTGCCAGAGTCTCGTCCTGGCAACCGCTTGAACACATGCCCGTTGATCTGGTTGTGTTTCTCGAGCCAGCCGCGGAAGTACAGCCACAGCTGCGCGTCGACCGGGGGCTGCTTGTGCCAGAACTGCTCGAGGCTGCCCTGGGAGGCCAGGCCCTCCATGTTGTAGATCGCCTTGCCCATGCACTTGACGGGGGTCCCGACGTCGATGCTGGCCAGGCCCGTGGTGCTGTTGATTGTGACTGTTCCTAATGTATTCGCCAACAGGACATTTAGGTCCACATCATGGCAGTAGTGCAGGCGCTCTCCGAGTCCATGCTTGGCCGCCAACTCTGCCATCAATGGGCCGTACTCGCGGAAGGCGCGGTCCATGGGATGGTGCTTAAAGATGAGGTGGTGGTCGGGGTTCGCATGCTCGGTGAAGTTGGCGGTCACGTCGTGGATGAAGTCGACCACATCGCTGTAGTCCGAGTGCATGATCTGGCTGTCGGCGCCGACCTGTAGCGGCACAAAGAAGTACCGTCGGTGCAGCTCGCCCGACAGCCTTGGCAGCAAGCTGCGCTCGGTGAAGCCGTACCACTGCTTGCGAGCGGCACCTCGGGTCCACAGCAGTGCGTGTGCCCAGCTATTGATCAGGCGGTGGTGCTGATACCGCGGGTAGCGATGCGAAAAGATGGTCGTCGCCATGGCATAGAGCGTGGACCACATCGTGCCGTGCTGGCCGGTGGGTCCCACACAAAGCAGGCCATCGTCCGACGGCTCGATGGCGGCGCGGCGATACACGTCGGGGTCCCGAGGCATCGGGGAGTTGCCGTTGACCCCACCGAGCTCGCAGGTGAAGTGGTTGGGCCGCAGGTAGCCATCCTCGAACACCCAGACGGGGATGTCATGGTCCGCTGCCACCTGCTTGGCCACGAGGTGGTACGGCCGCATTCCTCCATACATGGCGACGTGTTGCACGCCGTGCTCCGACACGAAGGTCTCGAGCCACGCCTGCCATCCCTCGCGGTCTCCCCTATACGACACGGCTCCTTTGCCCTGGTAAAAGGCCGAATCGCCAGCGTTCAGGTTGATCTTGGACACCACCGCGCCCGCGCCCTCGAGCTCGTCGGCGAGCCGGCGAAAGAACGGT
>CAYYHT010000109.1:0-14052 GCA_964471355.1 uncultured Enterobacteriaceae bacterium | reverse complement strand
CGTGAGCGACGCGGGCGCAGAGCTTGTTGGCCATGCCAGGCACCACATTCGCCTCGTGGATGACTCGACCGATGCGCAGCAGCCACGCTCCGAGCACCGGAGGGGCCGAGATGTATCCACCCACTCCGAGGACTGCGTCGACCTTGTCGGCTTTGAGCATGCCGCGGGTCGTCCAGGTAGAGCGCAGCAGTCCGAGCGCGAAGCGAATCTTGCCGACGATGCCGCCGCGCGGGTACTGCATCGCGTGCACCGCGCGAAAGGTGTAGCCGCGCTCTGGGGCGACTCGGCCCTCGAGGCGTCCAGGGTCGCCGTAGTAGAGCACTGTGTGCCCGCGTTCACGCAGGACATCGCCGATGGCGAGGGCTGGGTAGACGTGACCGCCAGTGCCGCCGCCGGCGAGAACGATTGTGGCCATGGTGGCTCCAAGAGGACGCGGCGTGGTGCCGCGACGGGGGGCAGCCATTGTAGCGCGAAGCAGCCGGGTCAGGCCCCAGACGATCGCGGTGGCCCATGCGTGGCCTAGAGCGTGGACAGCTCGTCAAGCAGGTGCACATTGGCCAGGATGGCCTTGCGGAAGACCCCCAGATGCATCGACTCGTTGGGACCATGAGCGGTCGTCTCGGGGTCCATCACACCGTTCAGAATCAGCGGCAGGTCACCATAGCGACGCCCAAAGAGCGCCACGAACGGAATCGAGCCTCCAACACCGACCTGAACCATCGGACGTCCCCAGGCCTTGACGTAGGCCCGGTCTGCACAATCAAATGCCGGTCCCTTGGGGGTATAGAGCCACCCCTCGCCATCCCAGCCTTTGCGCTCGAGTGAGAGCTCGACGCCTGCGGGAGGGTTGGTCATCACCACCTGCTCAATGGCGGCGTACATCTCATCTGCGGTCTGTCCCGGCGCCAAGCGAACAGACAGCGTCATCGACGCCTCGGAGCGAAGGGCGTTCTTCTTTTGGGCAGGAGTCGGGAGCGTGGTCGCGACGACCGTGATCGATGGCTGGCGCCACATCCACTCTGCCGGGGGCGTCCCGCGATCGGGAAGTGCACTGACCCCGTCGATGAGGTGTGCGCCCTTCTTGAAGACCTCTTCGGTGAGCGGCACATCCCAGGCCGCCTGCGACCATTCAGGAGGCACCTGCACGCGACCGACCGCCATGCGCCCATCTTCGTCGCACAGGCGGCTGACTGACCGGCACAGGGCGAGTGAGACGTCGGGAACCATGCCTCCCCACAGACCCGAGTGACCATCGGCCTCCAGTGCCTTTGCTACCAGGACCACTTCCATCAGGCCGCGCAGGGACACGGTCAGACCGGGCACGTCGACACTGGGGTTTTCACAGTCCGTCAGCACCATCACGTCGGACTCGAACACATCTGGATGTGCGTCCATGAACCGCTCGAGGTTGGGGCTTCCGATCTCTTCCTCGCCCTCGATGAGCAGCTTCACATTGCACGGCAGCTCGCCCGCAACGTTGAACCACGCCTCGAGAGCACCGATGTGGCTGACCCAGCCGCCCATGTCATCGGCGGCACCTCGCGCGTACAGGCGATCGCCCACGATCGTGGGTTCATGGGGATCGGTTCGCCAGTTCTCGAGCACTACCGGCTGAAGATCCATGTGCCCGTAGATCAGTACGGTGGGCTTGTCTGGCCCCGCCTTCAGCCATTCCGCGGCGACTGCCGGCAGCGCGTCATCGAGCTCGAGCACTCGGCAGTTGTCGAGACCGAGCGACTCGAGATCATCGCGGATGCGTGCTGCAAGGCGTCGTACGTCGTCTGCGTTGTCTGGCTGGCAGCTGATGGCTGGGATTCGCAGGTAGTCTGAGAGCTGACCGACAATGTCGTCGAACCGCGACATGGCGCGTTCTGCGACCGCTTCAACTTTGGGATGGGGCATGAGTCCTCCGGATCGCGCACTTATCTCGAATCACCCGAGGATGTGTCTGGATGTCACGCCGCCAAATGCACGGCGGACGCGAGCGTCTGCCCCCCAGACCCAACGCACCCTGGAGGGAACCATGAAGACCATCCGCATTTTTCTCGCAACAGTGACTCTCTTTGCAGCTGGCCCGGCTTTGGCCGACGGCCCCGTGTCCGTCTACTCCATCGAGGCAGATGTCAAAGCGGACAAGGCCGCGGTCAAGGATGCCAACAAGGATCTGCGCGAGATCGAGAGGCTTCAGCGCAAGTGGGAGAAGGCCCGAGAGAAGGGCAATGACAACAAGCTAGCCAAGTTCGATGACCAGCTTGATGAGTGGATTCGCGACGAGCTGGTCGAGAACCTCGCCGACCGCAAGGCCGCCAAGAACGAGTTCATCCGCATGGGCGGTGACCCGGCCGTCCTGACACCCCGGGCCAACAAGAAGAAGACCAAGGCCTTTGTGCCTCCACGGGCCCGAGACGACCAACAGGACTTCATCAAGGTGCGCTCGCACTTCGCCAATACCCGCCAGCTCGCCACCGAGATTCGCGGCATTCAGCCCGCCTTCACCCATGGCACCGCCGGCCGCGGTCTGTATGAAGCCAAGAGCGACCTGATTCAAGCGCTAGTGGTGGGCGCCAAGCGCGACATCAAGCGTGCCGAGCAAGAACTCACCGAGGACGAGCGCCACCTCGCCCGCCGCACCTAGCCGCGGACGATCATTGGACCATCCCGCCGTCGGCGGGTGATGGCGAGGGCACCGAGGAGGATCCATCCGAGGCCCGAACCCCCATCACCCCCGGCGGCGCATCCGCAGTCTGAGCCCCCGTACACACTGGTGACGACGTACTCCGGCTCCGTGTCGGTGTCGGTGTCCGTGTCCGTGTCCGTGTCCGAATCGGTGTCGGCGTCTGAATCGGTGTCTGTGTCCGTATCGGTGTCGGCATCTGCGTCGGTGTCGGTATCGGTGTCCCCCTCGTAGTCCTCGCCCGAGCAGTCCTGGTCGACCCCATCAGCTGTGGTGTCGGGGTTGCCTGGAAACTTGTCGGCATTGGCGTCGTCGCAGTCCACACAGGCCAGAGACCCGTCGTCGTCGCCGTCAACCTCTAGCGCGGGCAACGCACCGTCGCAGTCGTCGTCCTGGCCATTGCACAGCTCGACCGCTCCGCTGTAGACGCTGCTGTCGTCGTCATCGCAGTCGCCTTCACAGACGCTTTGGCCATCGGCATCGAGGTCCTTTTCGTTCGCGGGTATGGCCCCGTCACAGTCATCATCGACGGCATTGCACAGCTCGACCGCACCGGGTGAAATCGTGTCGTCCCCGTCGTTGCAGTCATCACACGCGAGCGAACCATCGGCATCGACATCGAGCTCCTCGGGGCCCATCGTCGTGTCGCAGTTGTCATCGACGCCGTTGCAGACCTCGGTGGCACCGGGGTTGCTGCTTGCAACGGCATCATCGCAGTCCCCGGAGCATGGGAACCACCCGTCATCATCCACGTCGGATTCGGTGAGATCCAGTGTGCCGTCGCAGTTCGTATCGACACCGTCGCAGACGTCGGCCACACCGGGTTTGACCCCAAATGCGGCGTCGTCGCAGTCCGACGCGTCGCCGACATAGTCATCGGGTTGATTGCATGCGGAGCGCCCGGCAGCGGGATCGCCAAATCCGTCGCCATCGATATCGGCGTACCACGTCGGCGCATCGGTCGAGGAGTCGGGATCGGCACCGCCCACACAGTCGTTGTCGAGCCCATCGCACCGCTCGGGCAGTCCCGGAGCGCGGTCGGGATCGGTGTCGTCGCAGTCCGCGCTGTTGCCCACGTACCCATCAGGCGTGTCGCAGTGGACCATTGGAGCGGCGAGATTGCCGAAGCCGTCTCCGTCCGAGTCCTCGTAGTAAGTGTCGATGGGCAAGCCCTCGTCGACCGCCGTGTCGCAGTCGTTGTCCTTGAGGTCACACAGCTCGGCGTGGTCGGGGTGCACCTCGGGGTCGAGGTCATCGCAGTCATAGGGAGCTGCGTGCACATCGCGGTCGGCGTCGAGTGCCGTCTGTATGTCGGTGAATGCGCCAGCAGCCACGTCTGCAGTGATCGGGAAGTTGCCGGCCGTCAGAAGCGGGCTGCCACCGAGGGGCCGCATGTCGGAGTTGCAGTCCCATGGGGGACCGTGCTCGAGCAACACATCGGCAGTGGTCAGGTCACTGCCGAGCAGTGTCGGCGCGTCTCCAGAGACGACAAATGCGGTCCCGGAGTTGTTCTGCAAGACGGTGTGGCTGAACGTCGCTGCCGGCACATTGTCAGCGAACACCGTGGTTGGAGTGCTGTTCTCAGCAAACACGTTGGCGGTGACGTACTGGTTTGCGCCTTGATACAGCTCAAAGGTCGAGCCGGGTCCAGAGTTGCTCATGAAGTTGTTGTTGTAGACAGTGGTGCCTACACCATTCGCGACGATGAGCGCAGCCCCGCGCGAGGCCGATGCATTGTCCACAAGCACGTTGTAGCTGATGTTCAGCACGACCGCGCCGTCCTGGTTCTGAACAAATACGCCGGCCCCTTCTGCCGCGACCGAGCCGCAGAACCAGTTTCCAACGAGGTCGAAGTCGCTGTTGTACACATAAGCGGCGCCACCGAGTCCATCGGCGTTGCCACCGTAGATTTCGTTGTGCGTCATGTGCAGCTCGGTGCCCTCGACGTAGATGCCGCCGCCATTGCCGGTCACGTTGGCGCCACCGATGCCATTTCGCTCCAGGGTCAGCATGCCCAGGTTGTTGTAGGCATAGATCACACCGCCCGAGCTCGCATTTCCTCCGCCCTCGAACACGGTGTTCTGGACCAGGACGTCGTTGGCGCCCGAGATGTGAATTCGGCCTCCGTTCCCGACGCTGCTGCCACCAATCGAGACGGGCTCGAACCAGCTGTCGCTGACCGTGAGCGCAGCACCTGCCCGGATCTCGATGTAGCCGCCGTTGGTGTCCTCGGGTGCATGCGTGAGGAAGCGCGTGTCGTTGACCGCGACGTTGCTGTTGTTCTCGATGCGCATCGCGCGCTTGTTGCATGCCGCGAGGTGCACATTGCCGAGCGTGAGGATGGAGTTGTTGGTCACCTGAATGGTGTGATCGGTGGCCGACGAACAGGTCAGGGTCGGAACTTCGGATGTGTCCAGAGCCCGGATTTCGATGATGTCGCTGTCGAGGACGAGCGTCTCGTTGTAGGTCTCGCCGTGGAGCAAGATGGGCGTGTCGCCGTCATCGATTGCCGTTTGGATGCTGGTGTTGCCGTCACAGTCGGTGGCACACACCTCAATGGGAGCGGCGCGACCAGGCAGGACAAATAGCAGGGCAAGCAGGTTCATCAGTCACCGAAGTGTACCGTCAGAAAGCTAGACTTGCGCCAGTGCTTCGGTCCCATCGCCGGCCATCCGACGGACTGTGGTGGCCATGGCATAGACAGAGTCATCCGGCGCCTTGAGCACGTGCTCGAACACGACCCCTCCGGTCTCGGTGCGCCCGGTGCGCTGGGTGTGGATGACGACCCGAGCGCCGGCGACCACGCCCTTCTTCCACTTCACCCGTTCGGCGACTGGTCCCAGAGCAATCGGATTGAGCCCGACGCCGGCCATCGCCATCGAGATCGCCTCGTCGCACCAGTCGACGTAGACCGGATGGTTGGCGTGACCCAGTGGATCCATCCAGGTGTGCCAGCATGTGAACGCGAACTGGTGAACGGGGCCTTGGTCAGCATGCACGATGGCGGGTAGCTGTATGGCATCACGGCGGCCCTCGACCACGCAGAACGCATCGACGAGTTCTTTGGGTGCCCGCGTCGGGCGCAGGGTGGAGCTGACGTGGGCCCACTCTTGGCTTGCACTGCACAGCGGGCCCTGGTCGCCCATGATGTCGATGTGCCGAGTCGCCAGCAGTCCACGGCGGAACTGGCCGATCCAGGTGTGGGCCCAGATGTTTTCACCGTAGCCGGCCTCGCGGTGGTGCAGCACGCGCATCTCGCGCACCACAAAGGCGGATCCAAGCTCGCGGTAGCGATGGGGCGGCCAGCCGACCTTGCCAGAACCTTGGACTGCGGCCTGTTGGAAGGTGCGCCATAGATCGCCAGCTCGTGCGGCATCACGAGGAGAAAAGGCTTCACGCGGGAGCATGAGCGGAATGTGCCAGACGTTCGGGGCCGGATCAGTCATCGGTTCCGCTTATAGCCCTGTACTGATGTCCTTGCGTTTCTCCAGCGATGCCGCCACTGCCCTTCGTCGGGCGATCCGCGAGGCGGGCGGCGTCGAGGTCTTCGCCATCGGCGAGATGGAGGGGCGCAACTGCGTGGCCGTGACGATCACTTGCCGCGGGCAAGAGGCCGCGGTCCCTGCCCTGCTCGACCGTCCCCGCACCGGCCAGATCGTCATCCACAACCATCCGTCTGGCAACCTGACCCCGTCCGGTGCCGACATGCACCTGGCGGGCCTGTACGGCGATGATGGCGTCGGCGTCGTGATTGTCGACAGCGACGTCACCAACAGCAACTGGGTCGTCGAGCCGCACGCAGCGCGCATCGTCGGCATCGACCCCGAAGACGTCGAGCGCGTCTTCACGCAGACCCTGGCCGCGGCGATTGATGGCTACGAGATGCGCGACAGCCAACTTCAGATGGCCCACCAGGTGGCCGCGGCACTGTCCGAGGATCGACCCTTTGTCTGCGAAGCGGGCACGGGCACAGGTAAATCCCTCGCGTACCTCATTCCAGCCGCACTCTGGGCGCTGGCCAATGACTCCAAGGTCATCATCAGTACCCACACCAAGGCGCTGCAGGAACAGCTGCGCCTCTCAGACATCCCAAAGCTCGCTGACGCGGGCATCACGGTGCGCAGTGCGGTGCTCAAGGGGCGCAGCAACTACCTGTGCCGGCGCCGACTCGGACTCGCTGCAGAAGAAGACGCCGAGGTCGGCGCAGACGTCCGAGCTGAGCTCGACGCGCTGGTTGCCTGGAATGAGACCACCCAAGACGGTTCTCGGGCCGACCTGCCCCTGCCCATCGAGCCCGGCTTGTGGGAGCGAGTCGAGTCCGACAGCGACCTGACCATGCGCGTGCGTTGCCCTCATTACGCAACGTGCCACTACTACACAGCACGCCGGCGTGCGGCCGGGGCCCATATTGTCGTCGTGAACCATGCGCTGATGCTCGCAGACCTGGCCATCCGCGATCTGGGCGGCCCGGGCGTATTGCCGAAGTACCACCGGGTCATTCTCGACGAGGCCCATCACCTCGAAGACGCCGCCACGGGCGCCATCGGCAAGCGGCTGACCCTGCTGGGGCTTCAGCGAGCCACCGCACCGCTCATCGACAGAAAGCGCCGCAAGGGCGCGCTCACTCGCCTGGTCAAGAGCGAGACTGCAGACGACGCCGCCCTGCCCGAGCTGCTGCGCCCCCTGCTTCAGAAGCACGGGGCACGCGCGGCCGGCAAGTCGCGGGCGCTTCGCGAGATCGCGCAGACCACCTTGGCCGGATTGGCCGATGGGCTGCTGGACATCGATGGGCACCCGCGGCGAATCACCCCGCAGCTCGAGGAAACGCCGTTGTGGCTGGACGTGCTCGAGCCACACCTTCACACCCTCGGCGACGGCCTCGACGCGACGGTCAACGCGCTGGAGTCCGTGCTCGAGCTGTTCGATGAAGTGACCCTGCCCGAGGCGCGCATGCAGTCGCTGCTCGAGGTTCGACGCGCGACACGTCGGCTGACGGCGCATGCGGGCACCGCGCGCGGCATGCTGAACCACGACGACAGCACGGCCCGGTGGGTCGAGGGCCATCGCCATCGGGACGGCGGCGTCTATGCGCGCCTCGTCCAGGGTCCGATTGAGGTCGGACGGGCGCTGCGACGCATCTTGTGGGACAGAATTCCCGGCGCTGCGGCGACCTCCGCCACACTGACCGTCGGCAAGCACTTCAAGCACTGGATGTACCGGGTCGGAGCCGACAAAGAGACCCAGACCGGGTTGTTCGAGTCGCCCTTCGACCACTCCACCCAGGCGCTGCTCGCCACTCCACGAGATCTGCCGGCGCCGAACCACCCAGACTTCCTGGACGCCACGGCGGACGCCATCGTGACCGCCATCAAGGCCAGTCAGGGAGGGGCGTTTGTGCTGTGCACCTCGTACGCGGCGGTGAACCACTACGCCGCAGTGCTGCGCGATGCTCTGCCAGAGGCCTGGCCGGTCATCGTGCAACACAAAGCGGGTCGCATGCAGCTGTTGGAGCGCTTCCGCCAGCATCAGAATGCGACCCTGGTCGGCACGGACTCGTTTTGGGAGGGAGTCGACGTGCGAGGCGATGCATTGCGCCTGGTCATCATCCCTCGCCTGCCCTTCCGCGTGCCCACCGACCCGCTGCACCAAGCCCGTCACGAGCGCATTCGAGACCGCGGCGGGGACCCATTCCGCGTCTACTCCTTGCCAGAGGCCATCATCAAGCTCAAGCAGGGCTATGGCCGCCTGATTCGCAGCCAGACCGACCGCGGCTGCGTGCTGCTGTTGGACCGTCGGCTGCACGAGCGCAACTACGGCCGCCTAATGCTGGCCAGTCTGCCCCCCGCGCGCCGCATCAACGCCCCTTGGCGCCGCGTCCGAGAAGAAATGGACCGATTTTGGAGCAACCGATGAGCCCGATGGCGCAGGTCACGTGTCTGAGTGCGGCCTTTGTGATGCAGCACCTCATCCAGTCACATCCCCCGGTTCGCCAAGCGCAGAAGCGTCTGCTCGGCGAGCGCGGCTTTCAGCTCTGGTACACCATCGTGTCGACAGCCATCTGGGCGCCCCTGGTCTACATTTGGTGGACGCACAGGCACTCCGGGCCGCTGTTGTGGAACCTGCCGTGGCCCATCCGTCCGGGACTGCCCGACCTTGCCAGCGCGCTGGGGGTCGTGCTGCTGATCGCGGGCGCCCTGACCAGTGCCCCCTCCTCCATCACCTTCAATCGCGCCAAGCCGCTGCGCGTCACCGGTGTGCTGGCCATCACCAGGCACCCGGTGCTCATGGGCGCGACTCTGTGGTGCATCGGCCACGCGTTGGCCAATCCGTGGCAGATCGATGTCATCTTCTTTGGCGGACAGGCACTAGTCGGGGTGACCGGCAGCCTGCATCAGGACTGGCGCCACCGGACCATGCGGCCCGAATACGCCGAGTTCGCCAGCAAGACCTCGATCGTGCCGAGCATCGCGCGGCTCGACCAAGTGGGCCGAAAGGGATGGATAATCATGGCTGCCGGACTGGCCTTCGCGGCCATTGCACGCTGGGCGCATCGCCTCTTCTAGCGCTTATTGCTCGTCCACGACAACCGGCGGCAGGCTTGCCTGGAAGTCCGCCCACTGGGCGTTTGCATTGGGGTCTGTTGAGCATCCAAGCTCATCGGCCAGGGCGTTGATGTCGTCGACGCGGGTGTCCGACGAGGGATGGGTCGACAGGAACTCGGGGATCTCGACGCCCTCTAGTTTCTCGAAGAAGCCGGCCGCACCGTTGCTGGCGTAGTCGGTCTCGCACAGGTAGCGCACGCTGAACTCGTCGCTCTCGGACTCGTCATCGCGCGAGAAGCTCAGGCTGACCAGCCCCTCGGCGAGCTCGGCGATGAGCCCGGGGTCCTCGCCCAGCAGGTAGCCGACCAATGTCGAGACGCCGTAGGCCTGCGTGAGCTGCTCGGTGGAGTGCCGCTGGTCGGCGTGGGCGATTTCGTGTCCCATCACGCCGACAAATTCGTCTTCGGTGTCCAGGAAGTGAATCAAGCCCGTGTAGACGAAGATGTAGCCGCCGGGCGCCGCAAAGGCGTTGAGGGTCTCGTCGTCATGCACGATGTAGACCTCCCAGTCGAAGTCTGGGGCATGGGCCACTTCTCCTGAGTCGAGCACCGCGTCGCGAACACGCTCGAGGTGGGCATAGGCATCGGGGTTCTCGTCGCGGTCCAACATCGGGTAGTTGCGGGGTTGCGACAGGATTTCGTCGCGCAGGTCACCGCCGAGCTCGATGTCGTCCTCGATCGAGAACAGGTTCACGTCATCAACGGCTTGGCAGCCGAACAGCAAGAAGAGAAGAGTGGTCACGGCCACAGTGTAGCGGGTCGAATGCGACCACAGCTACAGTCCTGCGCGGGTCATTCGATGGCTGGCCGAGCGCTTGGCAGCACTTGGGGCGTGGTCCAATTGGCAGGACGCCGGACTGTTAATCCGGAAGGTATTGGTTCGAATCCAGTCGCCCCAGCTTTGCTGCACAGGTCGACGATGGCATGAGGTTTTGGACGGACAGCAGCCTCGGTGCATCTGGCAATGAGCGCCCACAGCCGACTCGATGCCGCATCCGCCGCGATGCGCGACTCGCCATGGCCCAGCTGGCTGATCTGGGTATGGGACCCGCCTAGCGTCGCCAGGCCGCTGGAGGCCTGGGTCCGCCGGCCGCACCGTACTCGTCCGTCCCGATTCGCAGCATGCCGTGGAGCCCGGTCTGCACCATGAAGGCCGCTGGAAAGGCCAGCCACGCGATGCAGAACACCCCGCCCAGGGCCTCTACGGGCTCCGCGATGACAACCATGAGCATCACCGCCGCCGCCCAGAAGCAGATGGCGCCGCCGAAGAGGACCATGACTACGCAGGCGATAAATCGAATCGCCGTCCAGAGATCCGCCGCCAGAGTCGTCATCGGGCTCTCCTCTTCAGGAGCAGATCTACACACCACACGCCAATTTTCAATTCCTAGTGAAAATTGGCGCGAGGCTGATTCCCCTTCCCGCTATGGAAATCCGACCGAAGGCATGAAGGGTTGAGGCTTCCTGCACACATACGCAGTGAGATTGGGGCCGTGTCCGGGCGACGCATGGGACCTTGGCAGCTTCTGGCGTCCGGACGCGGTTCCCACTCTTGGGTTATGACGGCTGCATGAGCCGTTTGACCACCGCAATCGTCCTTTTGACCCTCATGACTGGCTGCGAAGAGGCCCCTCCCATCGAGGGGCCTCCCGTTGTGGCACCGTTTGTGAACCCGGTGACCGTGCCTCCCGAAGCCGTCGGTGAAGACGCCTACAAGCCCGGCGAGAAACCCGAGCCAGTCATCGCCGAAGAGCCTCCGGTCGATCCGGGCTGGCGGCCTCCCCTGGTCAAGGGCGACACGCCTCCCGAGCTCAAGAAGTTGGGGCTGACATCGAACCAACTCGTGGCCCTGGGCAAGCGCTACCACGCATCCAAGCGCTGGGAACCCGCATCGAAGCTGTTCATCGAGGCCACACGGCGCAGCCAAAAGAACGCCGAGGCCCACTACATGTTGGCGCGCAGCAAGGCCAGGCAACGCAAGGCCGAGGGCGCCTGTGCCCATGGTGCTCATCTCTCGACCGTGCTGCAGCACCTCGAGTTGGCTGTCTCGCTCAACAAGTCCTTCCGCAAGAAGATGAGCAAGCAGTCTGACCTCGCCGACGTGCATGGCACCGTCTGGTTCAAGGCCATTCAAGGCGCCAACGTCAAGGACGCTGCCACGACGCAGCGTCTGGCAACCGAGTCCATCTGGTACGAGAAGCGTTCCGGCGGCGCGGCGAATGCGACTCGCCTGCAACAGGGTGGCACCCTTACCCGTCGCGTCTCGAGCTCTCGTGGTGTTGGCCTCTTCGAGACCCTCCCCGGCCAATGGTCCTCGGGCGCCGGAACGGTCGAGCTGAGCTTGGCTGGCGCCCCCGCCACGACCTACACAATGACTCGCAAGGGCGATTTGACCTTGGACGGTTCGGCGGCGTACTCGAATCTGCCGTCGGAGTGCGGGTCCTAGGGCACGCGTCATGTCGCGGAACCCAGTGCACTGGACGGCTGTCCGTTTGTGCATGCTCTGGCTTGTCACCCTGTTCGCGCCCATGGCTGCTGCAACCACAGTCGCTGACGCCTTCCCTCCTCCTTTGGGGGCCAGTCGTGTCGCTGCCGAACCGTTTGGCGCGTCGCTCGGCGCGCTTGTCTTGGAACCCGCCGACCAACCCGTCCACACCTTCGCCGGAGACGTTGTTGCCGGGCACCATGCCCGCGTGATTGAGCTGCCCATGGTCAAGGGCGACCTGCAGCAGTGTGCCGACATGGCGATTCGCGTTCGCGCCGAGTGGCTCAAGAGTCAGGGACAGCCGGTCAGCTTTCACGCCACATCCGGCGACCCAATTGGCTGGTCGCGCTGGCAGGGTGGCGAGCGTCCCTATGAAGTCGAGAACAAGCTTCAGTGGAAGGCTGGCACCAACGGAGGCTGGGATGCCTACCTGATGCACGTCTTTCTGTGGGCTGGCACCTGGTCACTGCAGGAGTTCGACACCCAGCCCGTGTCGTCGCCGATGGCCGGCGACGTGATTGTCGAGGGAGGTTTTCCCGGACACGCGGTGCTGGTGCTCGATGTCGCGACCCGTAGTGAGCGCACGTGGATTCTGATCGGTGAGGGCTTCATGCCTGCCCAGGATTTCCACGTAGAGCTCGGACCAGACAATGGATGGTGGGAGTGGACGGACAAGGGCCTCGCCCTGCCCCATTGGCCGCTCGCGCAATCGGCACTGCGGCGCTGGAAGTAGCTACTTGCTGCTGAGTCCGGGCCAGCCTGCGCTGGGCACTTCGATCTGCCGCACGGCCTTGATGGCGGTCTCGTCTCCGGCGAGCTCGGCGGCTCGGGCCACCAAGCGGTCGAGCTGCTCGCGGCTCAGGGGGCTGTCCAGAACCGACAGGTCGTAGGCCACGCCAATGGCGAAGTCTTGGTGAGTCGAGAAGAGGTTGCTGACGTGAGCTTCATAGATCGCGTCGTCGACCGCCTTCTTGGTGCCTCGGCTGGTCGTGTGCACAACCGCCAAGACCGCATGACCGCGAGAGGTGTCGCCCACGCTCATCTTGACTCGCGGCGCGTACACACAGTCCCTCATCCACCCATTGCGGCTGAAGTAGCCCATGGTGTCGGCCACCCGCTTTGCAATGCGTGGCTGTGCCTCTTGGGTCGCGGCACCGATGTGCGGGGTGCAGCTGATGCGGGGTTCGTCGGCGTAGGGGTTGGCCCAGTCGCCGGCGCCCGGACGGGGCTCTTCGGGGTAGACGTCGACCGCGGCCCGACGGATCTTGCCGTCGGCGACGGCAGCCAACAGCGCTTGGGTGCTGTGCACATTGCCGCGGGCCAAGTTCAGGAAGATGCGCGGTGAGCCTTCAGGCCGATTAGCGCCAAGGCGGCGCAGCACATCGTCGAGCAGGTTCATGTTGTCGCGTCCCCAGGCATCAAATGCCGAGGTGTGCACGCTGACCATGTCGGAGTTCGAGAACAGATCGTCCAGCCCATCGGCCTTGAGCCAGCCCATCTCGCTGCCGACTTCCTTGGCCACCAGACGGTTGTCGTAGAAGCCCACCTCCACGCCAAAGGACTCGGCGGCCCGAGCGACTTGACGACCGATGTTGCCCAAGCCGACGATGCCAAGGCGCTTGCCCTTGATCTCGTACCGACCCGTCGCGTTCTTGTTCCATTCGTTGCGGTGAGTCTCGACGTCGGTCTCGTACAGGCGCCTGGACAGCGCGATCATGTGACCGATTGCCAGTTCGACCACCGAGCGGGCATTGCTGATGGGGTCGTTGAAGGTGAGCACGCCGTGCTGGGCGCATGCTGGCTTGTCGACCGAGTCGTCGCCGATGCAGCACAGCTGAACGACATGCAGGCTGGGGCAGGACTCAACCAGGTTCCGAGTCACGGGCACCCGGCTGCGCTTGAACAGGATCTGCGCGCCGGTGCGGTTGATCTCGTCAATGAGGGCGGCCTCGTCTGGCACTTTGGCCAGTCGGTGTGCCTCGATGCCCATCAAGCGCAGGTGGTCATCGAGCGACGCGTGGGGGGACTCCACAATCAGCGCCGACGAGAACGGCTCCATCAAAATACGGGCCAAGTTGCCTCCAGACCGCGCCGGATAACCCATGCGGCAGACCGCGACGCTATTCGGCGTCGGGCTCGGGGGCCACCGGCTTGACCATCCAGTCAGGGACGCCTGGTGCGTTGAAGCCGTCTCCGTTCAGGTCGACCCAGATCGGATTGGTGATTGCGTAGGGGAATACGTCGTATTTACGAGGAATCGGAATCGCAGGAGACAGGAAGCTGCTGACGGAT
>CAYYHT010000108.1:0-14085 GCA_964471355.1 uncultured Enterobacteriaceae bacterium | reverse complement strand
GGTCAAATTCACCAACCGAGAGCCCTCAGAGGCGTCGGCGTGGCCATGCACCTGCACGCGCCATTGCGGGTCTGACTTCAGTTTTCTGGCCACGCGTCTGACCGAAGCAAGCGCCTGTTCATCGAGATCTGCACTCTCGGTTCCGAACCGCACCACGTCATTGATGACCAGGTGTTTGGGCGGCGCCATGTGGAACTCGACCCGGGCAGCACCCCAGTCTTTGGCGCGCTCATCGCTGACCGGCTGCTCGGCCCCATGGGTCTTGACCGACAGCCGCTCGGCTTGCACACCGATCTCTTCAAGGTAGGCCAGCGCGTGCTCGGCACGAAGCCGGTCGACGTTCTCGTTCTCTTCGCCGGGATCTCGGTGTCCATGCACCTCGACTTTGACGTACGGATGCAGCAGCAGAGCCTGGCCCAAATCATCGAGAAACGGCTTCCACGCCGGATCAAACTCATCGCTCCCCGGTGGGAAATAGATGCGGACCTCGTTGATGATCTCTTCTTTGGACAATCCGGCAGACGAGCGCTTCAACTGCAGGTCCAGCACCTGTTCGCCGGCACCCGGCTCGAGGTTGAGCTCAAAGCGCTGCTCCTCGAAGAAGTCAGCGTAGGCCGCAACTTCCCATGTTCCCGGGCGCATCGGAATGACGATCTGGCCGTCGCGTCCGGTGCTCTGGCTCTCGATGTTGCCCGGCCCTTCGATGCGCAGCTGGGTGTCGATCGGAAAACCGGTGTCGGCGGCACGAGCGCGAATGTGCAGGTCGACGCTCTTCCAGTCGAGCGTCACCACATGCTTGTTCGAACCCGGATGCAGCAGGAAGTCGCGAATCATCTGTGCTTGGTAGCCAGTCGCATCGACCACGATGACGGGCTCTGTGTCGGGAATGAAGTCGGCGACTTTCATCCAGCCTTCTTCGTCCGTCGTTCCCGAGACCGCGTCAATGCCCACCTTGGCCGACGGTACAGCCGTGCCCTGCAGGTCCATCACGCGCAGATCGAGGCTGGCGAGCTCGTCGGGACAGCCGTCTTCGTCGAGGTACTTGTTGAACGTCTCTTCCTTGAAGCGACAGGCATCATCGGCATCGACGATCGAGTCGAGATCGATGTCGCGGTCCATCGAACGCGAGGTCACCCAGCCCAGCTGCATGTACAAGCGGCCGCTGTTGACCAGGAAGTTGCCCAGGTCGAGTCCACCTCCGGCGGTCCAGGTCAGACCATTTCGGTAGCGCCCGCGAAGGGTCGCCAGGAAGACCCCGGGGGCCTCGCCCACAGCGAAAGGCTGTTCGAATGCGAACTCTCCTCGGACGGCAAGAGTTCGGTGCAGCTCAATGCCGGCGCCAACTCCCCCGGTGAGCTGTGCGCCTCCTGGGCGGTCCTGCACGCCGTCGCGCTTTGGCTGTCCCGAGAGTCCAATTTGACCCGTCAGCTGCGCAAGCCCCAACCAGCTGTAGGAGGGAGCAATCGCCACGCCTCCTGAAAAGCCACCGTCACCCAGCAGCAGGTCCGTCGCACCCGTGGGAAGTGCGATGAAGGGAGCGGCGGTCACGCCAAAGCCACCGGCGTTGAAGTCCGGCACGATCAGCCCCACCGGCGCCATGAGTCGCAGGTCGCCGATCGCAAAGCTGTTCTGCGAGGTGTTTCCGAACTCGAAGGCGTTGCTATAGCTGCCCGGAAAGGTGGGCAGGTTGAGGCCCACAGCGACGCGCTCGTGCAATCCATAGGACACCGACAGGTCGGTCTCGATCACGGTGTCCAGGCGAGGAAACTCACGCCCTGCGGGCCAGTAGGGCGCTTCGATGAATCCCCAGCCAAGCGACACGCCGAGTGCGCCCGGCGTCTGCGGCTCTGGCCGGAACAGCAAGATCAGGTCCTGCAGGTCACCGTCCTCGGCCACCGCGGGAACACCGGTTGCGTCCAGTCCCTGTGCGGCCGTGGGCGCCAACAGCAGCGCGGCGACCAGGCTGATCAATCGTCCAGGTCCTCGAGGTCACCAAATAGATCGTCGCCATCGCCTTTTGCGGGCTTGGCAGGCTTGGCCGGCAAGCGGAAGCCGTCAGGGGCCTCGGGCAACGTCGGGTCGCACATCATGACGTACCAGTCTTTGACGATGCGGTTGTCTTGATCGATAAAGGCCGAGTACTGGGGCAGCGGGTCCGAAGACTTGTTCTGAACGCGCACAGACGGCACGGCCTGCCCACTGCGCACGCAGTGGTCGAACTTGGCCTGCATGGCCTCGCCCATGTACTCCTCGATGGTCTCGCGGCAGCGGCCGAGCTTCTTGCGGTTGCCCTTGTCGCAGATCTCAAGCTGGCTGTGACCGATGAAGTCGCGCCATTTGTAGTCGAGAGCGTCTTCCTTGGCGACGTGGGTCTCGTACTTCTGCTCTTCGAGGTCGGCCTTGGTCTCGACCAACTCGACAGCGAGCAGCTCCTTTTCTTGAACCGCGATTTTGAGCCGCTTCTCGAGGTTTCCGAGCTCTTCTTTGCGCATGGCGAGCTCGGCCCGCAGCGCGTTGCGCTCTTCGACCAGGACCTTTCCACGCTCGGCACGGCGCTTCATCTCGTCTTCGAGGTCCTGAACCTCTTTCTGTTTGGTCGAGACCTTGCCTTCGAGTGTCGTGACCTTCTCTTCGGCCTTGTCGAGGTTGTCGATGGCCTCGACCAGAGCTTTGTTGATGAGCGGCTCGCACACCCCCATCAGCTCTGCCTCAGAGTAGTCGCGGGTCACCTCGACGATGGTTGGCTCGCCACGCATCATCAGCCACGTGCCAAAGACGCCCACCACCAATCCGGCGGCAACGGCGACAGAGGCCGTCAGTGCAGGTAGACCCACAGCCACCGCGATGGCGCCAGCCCCAGGGCCGGCTTCGCCAGTTTCGTCGTCCAGGTCCAATTCGTCGCTCATCGCGCGCCTCGCAAATTCGCGCGCAATCTAGCATGTGATGACTAGAAAGTCCCCATCACAGCGGCTTCAACGTCAAGCCACTCCCACTCCCAACCAAGCTCTGCCAGCTCGGGCTCGAGCTTGCTGCGATCGCCCACGACAACCCAGACCCGTGGCTGATCCGAACCCAGCCATGTGCTTGCAGCCTTGGCGGTCTGCTCGGGGGTCAGCGAGCCCGTCGCCAGCAGACGCTCCCGGGCGGTAGCGACGGTGAGGCCGTCGTTGAGCAGCCAGTCGTAGAATCCGTGCGCTGATGCGGCATCGACGTTGGTGTTGTTCCACACGCCAACAGACTCGAGGTAGCTGGCTTCGATCTCGTCGGCGGTGCAGCCACCCTCGGCCAGCTCTTCGAGTACGCGAACCGTCTCGGCGATGGCGTCGGCCGTCGTGTCCACGCCCGTGTCATAGGAGACCGAGAAGGTGCCATAGGTATCGGCGGCCCCGTAGCTCGAGCGCGAGCCATAGGTCCAGCCCTTCTCTTCGCGAATGCTGCGGTTCAGCCGCGACAGGAATGCGCCGCCGTAGGCCCAGTTGACCGCGTCCATGACGTCTTGGTCGTCGTGGCCCAGCTTGGGCGCTGCCATGCGCATGCGCACCACAGCCTGTTCAGCACCGGGCATGTCCACCGCAATGAAGCGACTGGCAGCGGGCGAGCTGAACTCGGGCATGGGGCTCTCTTCGCCCTTGGCTCCCAGATCGGTGAACGCCGCCTTGAGCTTGGGCTCGAGGTCTTGCCAGGACATGTCGCCCACGACCATGACGGTCATGGGGGACTCGGCGTTGAGCTGCAGGTTGCGCTTGACGAGCTGGGTGGTGTCGATGCCCTTGTATGCAGACAGATCGTCGCGCTGACCGTAGGGAGTGTCCGCTGCAAACCAGCTGTGGTGCATGGCGCGGCTGGCCACGGCACCGCCACTGGTGCGGTAGTAGACCTCGAGGTCGAGAAGCTCGTCTCGGGTCCAACGCTGGATGTCTGCCTTGGGGTAGGCCGGCGTCTTGAGCACACTGACGAACAGGTCCAACGACGCGTCGAAGTCCTCGACGGGCACATCAAAGCCCAGCTCGGCCCGGGTAAAGGCGAGCCCGTTCGACCACAGGCCCATGTCCAGCAGGTCGGCTTTGATCTCCAGCTGCTGTGCCGACAGCAGCGCGGTGGCCGAGTCCATCAGCCAGCCGGTCGCAAAGGTGCTCGGCGAGGTCTTGCCGTCCAGATCGAGTGCACCGCGATGGCGGGTCAGCTGCAGCTCGACCTTGCGCACGCCTTCGACCTGGACATGCAGTACGCGCACGCCATCGGACAGTGCATGCTCCTGCCACTCGGGGAGCTCCCACGGCTCGGCGACCGTGACTTGCGGGCGCTTGGAGCGGTCCGGCCACGTCTCTTTCTGGGCATTCAGAAAGCCCATCAAGTCGTCGTCCATCATCAGGTCCGGCGCGTCTTGGGCTCCGGCAGTCAGCATCAGCAACAGCGAAATCATGGCAGCTCCACCGGCAGAGAACCCTTGAGGGCGCCCTTGCCACCCATGGGCACAACCGAGAGCGCGGTGCGCCGCTCGGGAATGAAGTACGTCTCAATGACCCGGCTGACGTCGGCGGCAGTGACCGCGTCGATCTTGGCCCACTCTTCAGACAGGCAGTCTGGCTTTCCGTAGATGCGCTGGCACCAGACCAGCTGGCTGACCCGGTCGAGCGGGGCCTCCATCTCGTTGAGCATGCCGCTGCGAATGGCCTTCTTGGCCCGCTTGAGCTCGTCAGCCGATGCAGGACTGCTGACCAGGCTGTCGACCTGCTTGTGAATGGCCTTCTCGATGGGCTTGAGCGACCCCTTGGTCGTCGACGCACCGATGACGAACACGCCTTCGCGGTCCATCGAGTAGGGATAGATGAACTCATCGACCGCCAGCTTGGACTCGTAGTACAGCGCGTCGGACAGGCGAGTGCCACGACCACCGGACAGCACCATCGAAGCGACGTCGAGCGCCGGCCCATCGGCGTGCCCGTGGGGAACGGTGCCCCACACCAAGTACAGGGTGCGGTCCTCGACCTTGTCTTCGACCAAGCCATATTGGGCCGTGTAGGCGTAGGGCTCGGGCTGAACGCGCTCTGGGGCCTCGACGGCAGGCACATCTTTAAACCAGAACTCGACCCGCTCGCGGGCCTGCGCCTTGTCGAAGTTGCCAACCAAGCCGAGCACGGCGTTGTCGGGGCGGTAGTGCTTCTTCCAGAAGCCGGTCACGGCCTCGATCTCAAAAGTGCTGACGTCGTCGATGGTGCCGATGACCGAGTGGCCATAGCCGTGCCCCGGGTATTGCAGCACCGCCAGAGCGTCCCAGTCGCGCCCGTTGGGCTGATCGAAGCCACGAGCGCGCTCTTGAAGCACGACGTCTTGCTGGTTGTCGAGGTTCTCTTGCGTCAGGCCCGCGTTCAAAAAGGCCATGCGATCGGACTCGAGGAAAAGACCGACGTCGAGAGCTCCTGACGGGAACTTCATGAAGTAGGCGGTCTCGTCCTCGCTGGTGTAGGCGTTGTTGTCGCCACCAGCGGCGGTCAGCCAGTCGTCGAACGAGGTGTCCGGCACGTTCTGGCTGCCCTCGAACATCATGTGCTCGAACAAGTGGGCACAGCCGAACTCACCTTCGAGCTCGTCGCGAGCGCCGACCCCGTAGTGAATCCACAGGCCGACCGTGTCGGTGCGGTGGTTCTCTTCGAGGACGACCGTCAGGCCGTTGGGGAGAGTGAAGACGTCGGCATCGACGGCAAATGGGTCATCCGCGGCCAGTGCGGCGGAGAGCATCAGATACGCAAGCATTGCTCGGCGTTTACTCCGCCTCACTCACCGGAACAAGCACCCACTTGGAGCAATTCGTGAAACCTGCTCACTCTGTGCAGCGCCCATCACAAGATGTCCCACCACGGCCTGCTCGCCATCCACCCACGTGGGTCTGGACGCGTCGCGTTCGGGTTCGCCGACGGAAGGGTGTGTGAGGTGCACCTCGGTGACGGGGGGATGGGCCACTTGGGAGGCGGCGCGTAGGTTCCGCCACAAGAATGGTCGGCGCAGCGATCGGTGCGCCGGGTCCGTTGTTGCCGGGGTACCGCGCAGAGGCGTGAGATAATGGACCCGCGTCGGCCGCACAGTCGTTCGTCGCGTCGGGCTGGAGCACAATCCAGCGAGCCAGAACGGCCCTGCAGGCTGCATCACAGCCGCTGAGTGTTACAACGTTGTAACACTCAATCTCACTGACAAGTGTCAATGAGCGTGTTCGCGCCGACTGCACGGCTCACGACGGCAAATGGGTCATCCGCGGCGGAGCGGATCGAGGGTGAGCGGATCGAGGGTGAGCGGATCGAGGGCGAGCGGATCGAGGGCGAGACGAAGCTCGCCCCTCCTTGTTCGCTAGGTCGGCCAGCTGACCGGCACCAGGACCCCCAGCTCGCGAAGGGCCTGCAGCTCCGTTCCCTCGACCTCGATGCCTTCGGGGCCAATGTTCCGCAGCGTGTCGGCCGTCTGGGCTCGCACGTCGAGAATGGTCAGCTGACCCAGCGGATCGGCGCCCACCACAAGATGGGTTGGTTGTGGGGGAAGAGCGGCACCGTTTGCCTGGACAGGATCGAACTGCTCGGTCCACAAGACCTCGGCGCTGTGCGTGCCTTCGAGCAGGTCCACCACGTCACGCGAGAAGGACAACACGCTCGCGGTCGCGGACAGGCGGTAGCGCTCGCCCTCGGTGCCCAAGCTGGCGGCCAGCACATCGCGGCCGGGAACCGAGCCCACCGCCGCCTCGAACTCGGCCAGCTCTTGCAGCGCGCCGGGCAGCTGAAGCTGCTGCACAAACCGCGTGCCGATGCGGGCGCGAACGGGCACTGCGTCGGTGCTCCACTGCTCGACGAGGGGCAGCAGACCATCGCCGAGCACCTTGGCGGTTACAGCAAGTGCCGACTGCACCCCGGCGGCCAGCTGTTCGACGTCGTGGCCGCCCATCGGCAGGTCATAGCCCACCGCGAACACATGCTCCGGAGCCGGCACCTGCCACTCGTCGTGCAGCTCGATGTAGGACGACGCGGCCCGTTCCAGCGCTGCAGCTGCTTGTCCGGCGGGGTCCGAGACCGCCGCGGCCAGCTGTTCCACGATGCCATCGAGGGTCTGGGCCGCCTCGCCTTCGGTCTGGTGCCAGACCGTGGTCAGCCGCCAGCCCACGTCTTGCAGCTTCCACAGCCAGCTGCCCTGCTCTGGGGTCGGGGTGTGGGGCGATAGCTCACCGCCGACGAGCGCGTTCGCGACCGCGACCACGCGCTCCTCGAGTGCATCGAGGTCGCTGTGGCCAGCGCCAGAGCTCAAGAAGCGATCGGCGTACTGCTGCCAGGTGTCGGACTGAAGTCGCGGACCATGAGCGGCGGCATAGGTCAGGCCGTCCGAGCACAGGTCGAGGGTGGCCCACTGGTGAGAAACGGGCACGCCCGAGCGCCGGGTCTTGGCGATGGCGGCGAGCTCTCGGTCCAAGAAACGGCGGCCCTGTTGCAGATGGTGAAGCGCGTCGGGGTCAGCCTGCACCATCGATGCGACCGACTCGCACTCGGGACACAGCGTGCGAAACAGCGCTCCTCCTCCTTGATGAGCGGGACAGCGGCGCAGAAATGCCTCGTCCAGAAAGTAGTAGAGCAGCACCGGAACTAGCTCTGCGAGGCGAGCGGCCGTCGCGATGAACAGTGGGCTGGCACCGGGCTTGTAGGCAAAGGCGCCCAGCTCATGGCACAGCTCATGGGAAGACCACTTGGCTCGATGTCCGGGGTGGAAACCGCCGATCACAAGCTCGTGGCGGAACGAGTGGTACTTGTGCTCCAGCAAGATGCCGTTGTGCCAGCCTGGCGGCTCGACGAGATCGGCAGAGCCAGCGGGAATGAAGTCCTCGGGCAGGTCCAGAGCACACCTGTGCTCGTAGTTGAACAGGAACAAGCCGCTCTCGACAGCCAGCTGTGCGGTGCGCGCAGCGGCGGGAGAGCGCAGGTACTCCGAGACCGGTGCACCGGCGGGCCACGGCCCGGTCGGAGGTGATTGGGCAAGGCCTGATAGGAAGTCCCGAGCGTCTGTGGGATCGAAGAGCATGGGGCCGGCTAACCAGCTAGTCGCCGACCATGCGCAAGCCCGAACGTGTGAAGCGAATCACGGCCCAGCTCGAGGAGCTCTATCCAGAGACCCCGGTGCCCCTGGACCACACCGACCCCTACACCCTGTTGATCGCAGTGCTGCTCTCGGCGCAGTGCACGGACAAGCGGGTGAACTTGGTCACTCCCGAGCTGTTTGCCAACGCGAACAACCCGGCGGACATGGTCAAGATGACCGTCGACGAGATTCGGCAGATCATTCGGCCCTGTGGCCTGTCCCCGACCAAGTCCAAGAACATTCACGCCCTGTCGGGCATGCTGCTCGACCTGTACGGCGGCGACGTTCCCCGGACTCTGGTCGAGCTCGAGGCGCTGCCAGGCGTCGGCCACAAGACGGCATCGGTGGTGGTTGCCCAGGCGTTTGGGGTGCCGGCCTTTCCCGTCGACACGCACATCTTCCGCCTGGCTAAGCGCTGGAAGCTGTCGCGCGGCAAGAACGTCAAGGTCGTCGAAGCGGACCTCAAGAAGGCGTTCCCCAAGAAGATCTGGAACAAGCTGCACCTGCAGATCATCTTCTTTGGCCGCGAGTACTGCCCCGCCCGCGGACACGACGAGGCGGCCTGTCCGATCTGCAGCTGGGCCAGCTAGAACCGAGTCGTCAGACCGGACCGGTCACTGAGCTGGCTAGCTCATCGTGACACGACGCATCCGTCCACAACCTCGGAGCTGCACACCAGTACAAACGGCGCCGGCACCGTCTGCGACCTGGTCACCACGACCTCGAAGTCCCCGCTCTGCCAGACGCGCACGCCATCGTCGCTGGACGCGCTCACGTTGAATGTGTACGTGCCGACCGCAAGGTCGCGCAACACCTCGGAATGACGCATCGTCGTCATTGCAGTCCGCGCCACCCTCGACATAGGTGGCGCCGGTCGTACAGACATCAGAAAGGACACAGATGGGTGCCAGGCAACATGTGTCGATGGCATCGTTCGCATGGGGTCATGGCTGGAAGAATAGCCCAAAGCCGCTATCCTCGGTCCGTGACCACAGACCATCCCCATCTCGCGCTGCTGATGGATGCCCTCGACGCCGAGCGCCGGTGGCAGGAGGCTGAGTACGCGCGCTTGATGAAGCTCGACATCATCGACCGGGTTGCGGGCGGCATGGCGTGGTCGCCGCTCGAGGTGGCAGACGTCGTCGAAGCGGGCCGCGGGCGGGTGATCGTCACGCTGCGCGGGCGAAAGGGCACGGTCTTGCACGACGGAATCAGTGCGGGCGACCCGGTGCTTGTCGGTCCAGTCGGCACAGCTGGCGGTGGCCAAAAAGGCATCTGCGTCGGAGTAGAGGGACGGACCGCAGAGGTGCGCACCGACGGCCCCTTTGCCAGTACGCAACCCCATACGGTCACGGTCCAACTAGACTCTGGGACCCTCAGGTGGTTCCGCAGTGCGGTCGAAAAACTGCAGACCACCCCCTCAGATCTGCGCGATGTGCTGCTTGGAATACGCGAAACCACCCCTTGTCCCGATGATTTGCCAATCTCAAGGCATTTTGCACGTCTGAACGCCAGCCAGCGCCGTGCCGCGCGGATCGCGATGGCCGCGCCCGAGCTGGCGTTGATCCACGGACCTCCGGGCACTGGAAAGACGCACCTGTTGGTCGCCCTGCTGCGCGCCATGGTCGATGCAGGCGAAAAGCCCTGGGCATTGGCGGCGTCGAACGCGGCGGTGGATCACCTGGCGGTGGGGGCAGCGGGAACAGGCCTGAATGTGGTGCGCATTGGCCCGGCTGCGCGCATCGGATCGGCGGCGTCCGACCTGCATGTCGAGTCAAGGATCCTTCGCGGCCCGTTGGCTTCGGTGCTGCGAACCCTCGATCGCGACATGGTGCGATTGCGGCAAGAGCGAGGAAGAGAAGGAGCGCGGCAGCGGCGAGCCCTGCGCGAAGAACGGGACCGCATCGCGCGCCAAGCCCGAGAGCTGGTGCTGGAGTCTGCCGATGTGATCGCATCGACGCTGGGCAGCTTGGTGCGCCGAGCCCCTCACTTGCGGCCCGCACGAACCGCGGTCATCGACGAGGCCACCCAGGCCATCGAGCCCGCCATTCTGGCTGTGGTGCCCTGGGTCGAGCGCATGGTGCTGGTCGGCGACCCGAATCAACTGGGACCGGTCGTCAAGCAGCCGGGAAATCCCCTCGAGAGGTCCCTGCTGGGCCGACTCACCGACCCCGCACAAGGACACTCGGTCGCGTTCGAGTTCCCAATGCTCGAGGTCCAGCACCGCATGAATGTGGTGATCCAAGCGCTGGTCCGAAATGTCTATGGAGCCGGACTCACCGCCCATCCTGATGTGGCCGATTCGGCGCTCTCAGATCTCGCGGGCGTCAAGGGCACGGCACTGACCCATACCCCCGTTCAGTGGGTCGACACCGCCGGGGCCGGGTCCAGCGAGGTGCGAGACCCCATCAGCCGCTCGCTGTTCAATCCCGGCGAGGCCGCCGTGGTCGCGATTGCGGTGGCCCACATCAAAGAAGCCGGGGTCCGTCCCGAGGACATTGGCGTCATCGCGCCCTACAACGCCCAGGTCGCCCACTTGTCGACACTTCCAGAGCTGGCTGGGGTTGAAGTCGCGACGGTCAACGGCTTTCAGGGACGCGAGAAAGAGGCGATCATCTGCACGTGGGTGCGCAGCAACGAGGATGGAGAGCTCGGCTTCGTCGCAGACCCCCGTCGGCTGACTGTGGCGCTCACACGGGCCCGCAGCTTCCTGCTCTGTGTCGGCGACAGCGCCACCCTGACCAACAGCAGACGCTTTGCCGAGCTGCTCGACGAGCTGACCGAGACCGGTGCGTGGCGCACGGTCTGGGAGCCGCCGTGGGATGCGGCACTGACCAACTGAGACATCGCATGGGCAATGCCGACACAGCTGAGGCGTCAGAGCCGAGCAGGAGGTCAATCCAATGCGAAAGCTGATCGTCGCCCCACTTATTGCCCTGTTCGCCGTCGGCTGCGGGCTCACTGATTCCCTGAACTCGAATGAGAAGTGGGAGGAGGAGTTCGAAGCCGCCATCGAAAAAATCGACACGCTCGAGAAGGCCGCAGCAGACGAGGCCGCCCTGGCTGCCGCCGAGACCGAGAAGGCTGAGCTCGATGCAGCCATCGAGACGGCGGTCGCCGAGGCGCTTGTCGAGCGCGAGAAACTGGAGGCTGAGGCCGAAGCCGAAGCCGAGGCCGAAGCCGAGGCGAAGAAGGCCGCCGCCAAGTCCACCGTGATCCGTCGCACCGGCGGGTCAATGTCGCGGCCTGGAACAACCACCGCGTCCAGGCAGACTCGTGGCACGACATTGAACCGGACGCGTCGCTAGGCGCAGGCTTCGTCTGGCCCTGACGGCCGAAAGGGCGAGACGAAGCTCGCCCCTACTTGCTAGGGTGCGCCCTTATTGGAGGGTGCCCCGTGGCAAGCACCACAGCAGGCGGCTCAACCGGCGCCGATCCCAAGAACGTCCGGCCCTATCCAGAGCTGTCCTTCGTCGCCGTGGCACTGGGCAGCATCCAGGGCATGATCATGACGGCGGCCTTCGTCTACATCGCCCTGAAGCTCGGCTTCGGACTCGGTGGCTCGACCGTCGCCGCGATCATGGGATTTGTCGTCCTCCGTGGCGCACTCGGCCGCCGTTCCATCGTCGAGAACAACATCAATCAGACCGTGGCGTCGGGCATCAACACCGCCAGCGCGGGCGTCGTCTTCACCCTGCCAGCCCTGTTCCTGCTATCGGTCGACAACCCTGGACTGCTCGGCCCGCCCGATCCGGCGACGGTGGCCGCACTGATCTCAGAGGGCCTGACCGAGGCCGAGGCCATCGCCCAAGCACGGCCCGGATTCCCGTTTGGCCCGCTCATCTTCTCGGCCATCGCTGGCAGCCTCATGGGCATCGTGCTGATCATCCCGCTGCGCAAGCAGATGATCGAGTTCGAACGCCTGAAATTCCCTAGCGGCGTCGCCGTCGCCACCCTGCTTCGCTCCCCTGGCGAAGGCCTGACCCAGGGCTTGTTGCTGCTGGGCGGCTCGGTGCTGGCTTCCGCACTGACCATCACCGTCAACCTGCACTACTTGCCCGAGGAGTGGGACATCGGCGCCTATGCCGACGTGCCTCCCTGGCTGCCCATCGCCCTGTACATCTCGGCGGCCAACTTGGGCGCGGGATTGCTGTCGGGCCGCGGTGGCCTGGCATTCGCTGTCGGCGGGGTGTTGGCCTGGTGGGTCATCAGCCCGATCGCCATCATGAGCGGGTGGGTTCCCTTCAACCCCGGCCTGCCCGAAGCCGATGTCGCCATGTGGCAGACCGGCGAGCTGTACTCCCAGATGTTGCGCCCGTTGGGCATCGGCATGCTGATCGGAGGCGCACTCGCCGGTGTCGTCGCTGCCCTGCCCGCGGTTGCCGGCGCCATGAAGAGCCTGCAAGCCGCAGCCGCCATGGCCCGCGAGCGAGGAGCAAGCCCCGAGGAGCTCAGCCCCAAGGTGGTCTATTTCGGCGCTGTAGGCGCGTTCTTCCTGCTCCTCATCGCGTCCAGCATGGCGACCGACCTGTCGTTCATGAACAACCTGCTCATCGCCATCGTCGGCTCACTGTGGCTGGCGCTTGCCGGCATCATCGTGGCCCAGGCCACGGGCGCCACCGACATCTCGCCCCTGTCGGGGCTGTCGCTCATCGCCGTGACGCTCATGTACTTCCTGTCCGGTGGCAACATCACCGCGTCGATCTTGATCGGCATGACGGTCTGCATCGCCATCAATCAGTGCGCAGACATGATGGCCGACCTCAAGACTGGGCACCTCGTGGGCGCCATCCCGCGCGAACAGCAGCTTGCGCAGTTGTTCATGTGCTGGATTGGCCCGCTCATCGCCATCGGTGTGCTGTACCTGTTGTGGGAAGCCCCCTCGTCCTTTGGACCCGAGAGCGCCGGCTGCACCGACCCCTCGCTGACCTGCCTGTCGGCTCCCCAAGCGGGCGCCCTGCAAGGCATGATCGAAGCGCTGGCGACTGGCGATAGCGCCGTCGACAAGTACATTTCTGGAGCCGCCATCGGCGGAACGCTGTCGATCTTCCCGATCGGTGGCCTGGGCGTTCTGGTCGGGTTGGCCATGTACCTGCCCTTCTCGATCACACTCGCCTACGGCATCGGCTGCTTGATTGCGATGGCCCTCGAGGCCCAGCTCGGCGCCGAGTTCATCGGCAAGCGCTTGGTTCCCGCCGCCGCGGGCCTGATTGTCGGGGAGGCGCTGACACAGCTCGTCTTCTCTGCCATCGGCATCTTTGGAGGTGGATGATGATGCGCCATCTCATTCCCATGCTGCTGCTCTGCGTCGGCACTGCCCTCGCGTCGGCATTTGGCTCGATCAACGGCCCCCAGCACACCAGCTACCGCACCGCGACCTGGGCTGTGGGCGAAGCCGCCGGCGGAGTTGGCCGCATCGCGTCCATCGGCGAGATGGAGCAGGCCCTGCCCAGACTCCAAGAGACCAACCTCGACGTCGTCGTGGCCGACATGCCCAAAGAAGACGCCAAAGAGCTCTTCAAGCTGCTGCGGCCCTTCGGACTGCCGCTCAATCAAGCGGTCCTCTCCACCGCCATCGAAGACGCACAGACCACCCTCATGAACGCCAAGAAGGCGCATGCCGAGCGCACCGAGCAGCTCAAGGCGACGGGCTTTCTGCAGGACACCACCGCGACCCAGCGACGGGTCGAGGCCCGTGGGGTCGCTCCGGGAAGCTTCGAAGCCGCCGTGGGGCCCGAGGCATGGGCCGCGGTCATCATCAAGGCCGAGAACTTCGCCATGGGCACGCGCAAGATGGAGCTGGTCGGGCCCGAGGGCACCGAGCTGTCCCCAGAAGACGCCGAGCTTGTGGCGTTGATCGACGCAGCCCTCGCCGGCACCGGCGACCGACAGGCAGCCAAGAGCATGCTTGGCGCCCGCGGACTGGCTTTGCCACAGACCGATCTGGACCTGGTGAAGTCCGAGCTGCTGTCCGGAGAA
>CAYYHT010000107.1:0-14148 GCA_964471355.1 uncultured Enterobacteriaceae bacterium | reverse complement strand
GCAGAGCCTGTGTGCCTCGGCTCTGTCGATCGATCCGTCGGAGAGGCCCGAGAGCGCCCGGTCCTTTGCTCTGGGGGTCTCCGATTTCCTCAAGCACCGCCATGCCGCACAGCTGGCCGAACAGGCGGGCCAGAGCCTGCAGGCCCTCGAGCAAGCACTCGACGGGGGTGCGGTCGACCGTCAAGACGCCCACCGGCTGTTCACCGAGGCGCGCTTCGGATTCCGTCACGCCCTCAGAGAGTGGCCTGAGAACGCCTCTGCGGCCGCTTCGCTGTCGTGGGCCACCGAGCGCATGATTCGCTATGAGCTGTCCGCGGGCCACGGCCGCTCCGCCGAGATGTTGCTTCAAGAGCTCGATCCCCAGCCTCACAAGCTCGCTGCCGAGGTCCGCCATGCCGTCCAGGCGTCTGCCGAACATCGTGCGATTGCGGACCAAGCCATGCGCGACGCCGACCCGAGCGTCGGCGCCAGAACCCGAGGGCTCGCCGCAGTCAGCGTGGGCTTGGCCTACACCATCATTCCGATGGTCGTGCCGAAGCTGCGGGGCATGACGGTGCTCGACATCACCCTGCGGGACAACTTCCTGTTCGCCGGCGGATTCCTGACGCTGGTGCTGGCTGTCGGCTTCTACGACCGCTGGCGGGTGCTCGATTCGGCCTTCAATCGAATCAGCCTAGGGCTGCTGATCTTGACGCCCCTGGGCCAGATGTTGATGGCGACCGCGGGCTACTTGCTCGAAGTCGAGGCGGCCAAGGTCGTTGTCATGCACTTTCTGCTGTGGTCAGGCCTGAGTGCCGTGGCATCGATCGCTCTCGACCGGCGGTTGATCGTCTGCAGCCTTGGATTTCTGGCGGGATTCTTCGCGTCGGCCTGGTGGATTGAACAGACCTACATGTTCATGGCTGCAGCCAACTTCACGTTCGCTTTGAACGTCGTGTGGGTCTGGGGCGGATTGACAGACGAAAACTAGCCCGCAGCTACACAGATCCGCATTTCGATCCGACGGGAACAGGCAGATGCCGACCCCCTCCCTGCCACAACCCGAATTCGCCGACCCCGAATTCACCCTGACCAGCCCCGGAGCTCCCGAGCGCGATCAGTTTCCGGACACCGCGTTCTTTGAGCCCACTCCACCGGCCCAGCAGAACCAAGGGCTAACGCCGGCATCCGTCACCACATTTACCGCGGGCTTCGTGCTGGCCCTCGCCCTCGTTTTCGCCCTTCCGACTGCACCGCCGCCGCCCCAGCAAGTCGCCGATGCGTCCTCGCCTGCCGCTCCTCCGGAACGGTTGGTGGCGGCGGTGCTGTTGGGAGAGGTTGATGCCACCCGCTCCCGCGATGTTCTTCAGTACTTGGCCTTCGTCCATCCGGACTCGCCTGTCGGGGAGTGGGCACGGCATCGACTACGGCCCGTCGGCGAGGTGCCGTCGATTGCCCCTCAACCGGCCGCAGCACTCGCAACGATGGAGCCCGCCGAGGACGCCCAGCCGCCCCAACCCATGGCTGAAGCATCCGAGGGCGCAACCCCCGAACGACGCCCTGAGGCGCCCGCTGCAGCTCCCCAAGAACGGCCCGCGCAACCAGCCGAAGCGGCCAAGCCCAAGCCGGTCGCCAAGTCCCAGGCCAAGCCCAAACCCAAGCCCAAGCCCAAGCCCGACCTCGCACCGGCCGCCCACGAGCCACCTCCCGATGACGTGCGGGTCGACGAGCTGTACAGCGGCATCGAGGCCGCATTCGGAAAGCTGCCACAGTCCAGCGACGCTCCCCCCGAAGTCCCTGCCAAGCCAGCACCCGAGCCCGAAGAACCAAGCCAGGGATCGGCCGAGGTCGTCATCCAATCCCCCGACCTTTGGGACTTTGCGGGGGACGAGAACGCCGCCAATAGGGCCGTGCAGTCACGGCAGGCCCAGATGAACAACTGCCTCAAGGGCACCACCGCCGAGGGCGATCTCGAGCTGGCTTGGACCGTCGAGAAGGGCAAAGTGCAGAACGTGCAGATGCTCGGCAGCAGCGTCGGAAACGCGCCAGTCGAGGCATGTCTGTCAGCCCAAGCCGCCAAGTGGCGCTTTGAACCCACGAATTCCGGCGAAGCCAGCGTCGTTCTGAGCGTGGTTCCGCCGGCCTGATTCACTTTCGTGAACATTGGCGCACAACATTGCCCCCGCGCATGCGTTCCTCTCGTAGGATGAACGACGCACCCGGAGGAACCCCATGAATCGCCTGTCCACTCTTGTTGTTGCAACCGCCGCTATGGCCTTCTGCCTGCCTGCTATGGCCCTGACCCCCGCTGCTTTTCAAGGCAAGCCGAACTTCGCTGCCGAGCAGGGAGCCGGAGCCTTTGTCTGGCATGACTCCGACGGACTGCACGTGCGCCTGAGCACCAAGGGCAAGCCCCGGCGTCTGCATGGCAAGGTCTGCACCCCCAACCAAGCATTTCAGATGACCCCGGTTCGCACAGACTACGGCGACCGCGTCAGAATCGGCCCCAAGGGCCACTGCGTGCACTTCGACTTCCTGACAGCCAACGGCATCGACGGCTTCGACTTCCGGGCCGCCGGCACCATCGTCGAGTTCGACTTCAACGTCGGCGACCGCCAGATGTCCACCGCGAACATCCACATCGGCTCCAACAACGCGCACCCAGCGAACAGCCCCTTCGTGCTCGACCGCCCCAACGACCGGCCCAAGCCGAACAACCCCAAGCCACGGCGCTAGCAGCTTCAGGTTAGTCAGCGCGGAGGAGGCACCATGCCCGATCCGTTCGCTGTACACATCGCAGACTACGTAGCCACAGTCACCTGGGATGGCCCCCGCAAGGGCAATCCCATGGGACCCGAGTGCTTCGACCAACTGCCGCAGCTGTTTCGGCAGCTCGATCGGAACCAGGAAGTTCGGGTCGTGCTGCTGGTGTCGGGCGGACCCCACTTCACCTATGGCCTGGACTTGGCTGCCATGGCGGGCAGTCTGGGTCCGATGCTGCAGAAGCCCGACGCCCGCCAGCGCATGGACTTCCTCGACGTGCTGGCCCATCTGCAGGACGGCATGAATGCAGTCTCGTCGTGCCGCAAGCCGGTCATCGTCGCGGTGAACGGCTGGTGCATCGGCGGTGGCCTCGACTTGATCTGCGCCTGCGACATTCGCCTGGGCTGCGCCGACACCAAGATCAGCCTGCGCGAGACCCGCATGGCCATGGTCGCTGACCTTGGCACCATGCAGCGCCTGCCCCTCATCGTGGGCCAGGGAGCCGCTCGCTTGATGGCCTTCACCGGACGCGACCTCGACGCCGCAGAGGCCCACCGCATCGGCCTGCTCGACGAGCTGTACGACACCCCCGAAGCACTGCAACAAGCCGCCGTCGCCCTGGCGAACGAGATCGCCGCAAACCCACCGCTGGCTGTCGAGGGAGCCAAGCGTGTGCTCAACCACGGCATCGACCACCAGGTGCAGCGTGGACTCGACTACGTGGCAGCTTGGAACGCCGCATTCGTGGCCAGCGATGACCTGGGCGAGGCGGTACAGGCATTCATGATGAAGCGCCCCCCGAACTACAAGGGCCGCTAGTGGTCCGGGCCCTCTATTTGACCAAGGACTGAAATCTCGGGTCGCTGCGGATTGAGTCCAGGTCCGAGTCCTTTTTCGCCTTGGCGATGAACGTCTTTGGCTGGGCGGCGATGGCCTTCTCCAGCGCTGCGATGGCCTGGTCGGTGTTGCCCATCAGTGCCTCGACGCAGGCCCAGTTGAACGCCCCCTGACCAAATTCCGCGTCGATCACTGTCGTCCGCTGAAAGTCCACCAGCGCCATTCCGTAGTTCTTTTCTTTGTAAAAGGAGAAGCCACGGTCGTTCACCAACCTCGCCGCCACGCGCTTGAGCGGCACCTGACTCACCGACAGCTCAGAGCCCGCGAACACCAACAGCGTGCCGTCGGGCAGCAGATGCAGCTGCGACGGCTCGCTCTCTCCCGTCCATGCCGTGATGGTGCCGTAGCCCTCGGATGTCGCTCGGACTCGCCATTCGTCGCCCTTCTGCATGGCCCTCAACGACGCCTCGGCGGCGAGTCCCACCTTGGCCATCTGGTCCGTGCTGACCGACCATCCGCGGCTGCTCTTGGGCAGGGGGTCGGCGTTGAGTCCGAGCGTGACCCCGTTCTCGAGGTAGGCCGCCTTGGCCGCGTTCAGCTGCACAACCGCGTCTTCATGCTCTGTGCAGCCGCGGTCGTAGACGGTCCATCCAGAACCATCCAACGCCGGACAGCCGCTCTCTTCGGTGCACAGAAACAGCTTCACATAGGTGGGTTGCCGGCCATCACCCATCTTGGGGTAGTTGCAGCTCCCGTCATGCCCATCGGTGGTCGATTCGGAGTAGCGCGTCGCCCACGCATGCCCATCGAGCGAGGCACCGACGACCTCGACAGAGCCGGCCTGGCATAGGGCAGAGAGGAACAGAAGCAGCATCTCTACAGCTCCGTCATGTCGGCAACGACCACGTAGGTCCAGCCGATGCTGTTCAGAGGGGACCAGGTCAGCAGCTGCTCGGCTCCTCCCTCGACCTCGCGCAGCAAAAATCCGGGCTCGGCATCGCCCGCAGCGGCCACGACCGCTTCCACCTCGAACAGCCCATAGTCGAGCCCCGCATCATCCTCTTCGGTTGCAGGAACCACGAATGGGTCGTCCTCGAGGGTGGTGCTGACCATGACGCGCCCGTCTTGGTCGAGCAGGTAGGCGCTGACGAACCCCGCCTCTTCCATGCGCATGTAGTTCTCGGAGATGTAGTTGAACTCCAAGTCAATGCCCGCGACCCCGAGCAGCTCTCCGTCACCGTCATAGAGCGCCTCAACGCACGAGATCAGCCGGCCCTGTCCCATGAGGTCGGCATAGGGTTTGCCCCAGACCTTGCCCCGCCGCTCCAGGGCTTGCTTGTACCAAGGCCGCTCGCGGGGGTCGTAGTTGTCGTCCCAGCCAGCGGCTCCCGGGAACATCATGATGATGCCGCTCTTTTCAACGGTGATGTACGACCACTCCATCACCACCTGCTTGCCCGTGATCAGCTCGCGCTGAGCCGCCGCATCGACCGGCGGCTCGGAGCCATCGGGGCGGTGCATATACACGTCGCGCAGCAGCCCACGCATGCCCACAATGCGGGCAAAGTCGGCCCGCCAGACATCTTCGGAGGTGCTGGTTGGAATGTGCGTCACCGGCCAGTCCGGGTTGATCGGACGGTTGTAGTGATGGCTGAACTGCATGCCCGGAGCAGCGGTGGTGGTCTCGCGAAAGGTCGGTGTGGTCCACAGCTGCCCGTCGAAGTCCTGCGAGATGCCTAGGGTCAGCGCCTGGGTTCCGGCGCCGCTGATGCGCTCGAGCATGCCCTCATAGCGCTGCAGATGGTTGTCCATGCGCTGGCCATGGGCAGCCGTCTGGCTGCGGAACTCGCTGATGTTGCGCTCCTTCTCGGCAGTCTCGGCTCGTGTGACGGCGAGGGCTGTGCGGTTGCTGGCGGCCTGGTTTACCACCGCCAAGCCCGTCACGAACACCGTGGCGACGACCACGACGGCAAAGACCCACGTGTTCCTTCGCAGCCAGCGCAGCACCTTTCGCGGCAGGTTGTCCGGCCGAGCGTGGGTCGGTTCGCCCGCAAGTGCGCGGCGCACGTCATTGGCCATCTCGTCGACGGTTCGGTACCGGCTGCCGGTCTTGCGTGCCGTCGCGCGGTCGATGATGGCGACGATGTCCACGCTGATCTGTTCTGAGGCGTGGTAGGCCGATGGCTCGTTCTTGTCGGCCAGCCGCGCCCGCGCCAAGACGTCGGTCGCCGTGGTGCCGGTATAGGCCTGCTTGAGCGTGGCGGTCTCGAACAAGATCAGGCCCAGAGCGAACACGTCACTGTGGGGTCCGATGAGCGGAACAGCACCCTCGGCCTGTTCGGGACTCATGTATGCGGGGGTGCCGATGACCGCGCCGATGCGGGTGCCGAGCTGAGCTTCGTTGCTGGTTTGGATCTGAGCTGTGAGCTTGGACTCGCTGCGGACCAGGCGCGCGATGCCCCAGTCCATCACATAGACCTCGTGGTACTTGCCGATCATGATGTTGGCAGGCTTGAGATCGCGGTGAACGACTCCCTTGCTATGGGCATAGGCCACCGCATCGCACACCTTGAGAAAGTGCTCGAGTCGGGTCGCCAATCGGTGGTCTCGATCGGCTCGGCCATCGCCATCGAGCTGCTTCCTGGC
This sequence comes from uncultured Enterobacteriaceae bacterium, assembly GCA_964471355.1. GTDB lineage: Bacteria > Myxococcota_A > UBA796 > UBA796 > CAYYHT01. The sequence goes on along the minus strand of CAYYHT010000107.1, from coordinate 7,923 downwards.
GGTCGTGTGCAGCTGCTGCAGGTTGCGGCCTTGGACCAGCTTCATGGCATAGGCTGGCGTGCCGTCTGGGGCGGTCTCGAGGCTATAGACCGGAACGATGTTGGGGTGGTCCAGCTGGGCTGTGATCTGCACTTCGGACAGGAAGCGTCGCGCCGCTAGACTCTGGGCGGCTTCGGGCAACATGCGCTTAAAGGCGACCTTCCGGCGCAGGTCGTTGTCCCGAGCGATGTGCACGACCCCCATGGCACCCGCACCGACGATGCCAATCAGGTCGTACCGGGCCGAATCGAGCGACAGGTCGGTCTTTTGGGTGATGTCCCAGTCCGCCGGCGCAGGCTCCAGCGTCATGTTGGTCTGTTGCTTGGTGGCCTGGGCGTTTGTGTCGTCTAGGTCGGCGTCGAGGCCCTGGATTTCCTCGCCATAGTTGGTGTGGATCTGCCCAAAGCCGGTGACCTCAATGTCGCTCTGGGCGTGCAGCTCGCAGAACGTGTCATTGCTGATCAGATCGCTGTCGCGCAGGTAGTCCAGAAACTCCTCGGGAGAGACAGCGCCCTTGTCTACCTTGAACTCGGCAAAGGTCGTGTTCGGGTCCACTTCGGGGGCCGAGTCGGCCAGAACCTTCTTGATCGCATCGAGATCCACGCGCCGATGATAGACCGGCAATATGGCGACGCCCTACCTCATTGGACCTCACAAGCTGCGGATCGACCCGGACTCGGGAATCTACCTGCAGGCCTCACACATGCCTTGGAGCACCGTGCAACGCGCATGGATGGGCCCAGCCAACGCCGACGGCCGCGCCATGCTCTGTGTGCGAGTCAAAGGTGAGCTCGGGGTGCGCAACTACCTGATCGCCAACGACGATCCCGAGACCTTGCTCGAGCTGCAGCACCAGCTCGGCGATCGTGGCTGGGGAGACCCCGAGGCCGCCCCCATTGGTGCTCCATTCTCGTTCCGACCCAGCGACGAAAAGGGCGAGCCCGACCGCGACTTCTTGCAGGTGGTTGCCAGCTGGCCGTCTCTTGGCACCCAGTATGGGCGGCGGTGGTACATCGGCGCGGCGCTGGCTTCGTTCATGGCAGGCATCGCCTTTGCCGGGTTCTTCAGCGCCACCCTGGCCGGCATGTTGGCGGCCTACCCCGGAATGCCCGAGCTGCTGCGAGGTCTGATCCAAGGCGGAATGACCTACATCTGGCCGGTGATGAGCCTGTTCCCACCCATCGCCGTGGGCGTGGACGCCTGGAAGACCGGCTACGTCTATCGACTGTCCAGCTTTCACTACGGCGGCCGTGTGCTCATGGATGCCACCCACCTGCGTTGGCCCGGTGGCGAGGTCGAGTGGCGCAAGCTCAAAGGCGCGCGCTGGGAGCGAGACACCCTCGTGCTGACCCTGACCGACCACACCGAAGAGCGCTGGTACAACGTGCACGTTCACCGCGAAGAGGACCGCGCGTGGTTGGACAAGCACCTGCGCGAACGCGGCGGCGACTGGCACGGTGAAGACGCCCTCGCCCGCGAAGAAGTGATGCGCGACGAGGCCGCCAACCTCAAGGGCCGCATGTCCGAGCCAGAGGGCCAGTGAGCCGCCTGGCCATTCGCCGCCTAGAGCTTACCTAGGGCAACCAGGGTCAGAACCGCTGCCATGGCCCCGACGACGGAGCCAATCACCGCGACCACTGCCATCATGCGGGGGTCGACGGTCACACCGGAAAGCATGGGCGGGGCCGCTCGCACGCTGGTGGTCTCGCCCAGAAGTTCTTCGGTCGGCGCCGCACGGCGAGGCAATGGAGGCGCGTCGGTCAGCCGGCTGAACACGCCTGCACCCTGTTCGAGTGCGACGACGACTTCAGCGGCGGACTGGTAGCGACGAGCCGGGTCTTTCTCGAGCAGGCGCAGGATGGCGTCGTCGAGCCAGGGGGGGATGAACGCGTTGAGGCTGCTTGGCACCTTGGGCGCGTTGTTCACCTGCGCGTACATGACCGCCATGGTCGAAGGCCCGTCGAACGGCGCCTGACCGGTCGCCATGTAGAACAGCACACAGCCCAGCGAGTACAGATCGACGCGGTGGTCAATGGGCCGACCCTCCATCTGTTCGGGGGCCATGAAGTAGACCGTGCCCACCACCATGCCCGGGCTGGTCAGGGCCTCAGCGGTGTCCTGGTCAGCGGGTGCGGCGGCGAAGCGGGCGATTCCGAAGTCGAGCACCTTGATCAGGTCGTTGCGCCCGTACTTCTTGCACAGCATGATGTTCGGCGGCTTGAGATCGCGATGGATGATGCCTTCGGCGTGGGCGGCAGCGAGTCCACGGGCAATCTGCGCCCCCAAGAGTGCCACGCGCTGGCAGTCCATGGGGCCGTCGAGGCGCCGCATCTCTTGGGACAGGGTCACGCCGTCGAGGTACTCCATCGCCAGAAAGATGGTGTCGTCGCGGGTGTGGCCGAAGTCGTACAGGCGGACGGTGTTCGGGTGCTCGATGCGGGCTGTCGCGCGCATCTCGATCATGAATCGCTTCACGATGCGCTCTTCGCGGGCTTGCTCGGCGTGCAGCACCTTGAGCGCGACCTTGCGGTCCGCCTCGATCTGCGTCGCTTTGTAGACAGTACCCATGCCGCCTGAGCCGAGCTTCCTCTCGACCTTGTAGCGGTCGGCGACCACGACACCGATCAACGGGTCCCCAGCCGCCGTGATGTCCGGGGTCTTGGGCAGCGTCTCTTCGTCCGGGGGTGCGGTCACGGGATCAGACACATCCTCTTCGGTTTGATCGTCTGGTTTGTCGCGCGTTCCCATAGGCGACCACCTTACTCCGAGCGGTATCGTGCGTCCGTGGACCTTGGCTTCGACACCATCGGCAACGCGACCCTGATCGCCTACGACCGCAGCGCTGTGCTGGTGACCGATCCGTGGATTGACGGCAGTGCCTACTTCGGAAGCTGGACGCTTCCGTTCGAAATCCCCGAGCAGCAGCACCTTGCCGTCGTATCGGCCCGATTTTGTTGGCTTTCTCATGGCCACCCCGACCACCTCTCGCTCGAAAGCCTGGCCCACCTGAAGCACCAGACACTGCTGCTTCCCGACCATGTAGGCGGACGCATTGCCGCAGACTTGAGGACCGAGGGCTTCAATGTCCGGGTTCTGCCGGAGCGAAGGTGGATTCCGCTGTCGGATCGAATTCGGGTCTGGTCCCTCGGCGACGTCAACCAAGACGGCATCCTGCTGATCGACATCGACGGCACCGTGGTCGCCAACCTCAACGACGCCTTCGACAACGGGTGGCGACGCGCCGTGACCCAGCAGCTGCGCACCTTCGATCGATCCGTCCTGCTGGCCGCTGCAGGCTACGGCGATGCAGACATGCTGAACTTCTGGGACGAGACCGGCCAGCGCATCGAGCCCGACCCCCTCAAGCTGCGCCCATTCGGAGCCCGGGTTGCCCGACGAGCCGCGGGCTTCGGCTGCCGGTTCACCGCACCGTTCAGCCACCTGCACGCCTATCAGCGCTCGGACAGCGCCTGGGCAAACAAGTGGGTCACCCCACCCGGCGCCCACGCCGCAGGCTTTGAATCCAACGATGTCGAGCTGCTGCCCGCCTTTGTTCGCTATGACCTGGCCAAGGACCATGCCCAGGCACTCGAGCCCGCACACAAGCCCGTCGAGCTGCTCGATCCCTCAGCCTTCGGAGACCACTGGGACGCCCCATTCGAGCCCGGCGACGCAGACGCCCTCGACGCCTACTTCGGCCGGTTCGAGGTGCTCTCAGACGCCATCGATGCGGTGCACTTCAAGGTCGGCGGAACGCGCCACACCGTGGCCTTCTCTGGCTCGCGAACCGGCCGCGAGCTCACCTTTGCGACCCCCCGCAAGTCGCTGATGGAGGCGGTGAAGTACGAGGTCTTCGACGACCTGCTGATCGGCAACTTCACCAGGACCACGCTGCACGGCCCATGGAGTGCCGACGGCTTGTACCCCGACTTCAGCCCAGTGGTCGCCAAGTACGGCGACAACGGCCGCGCCCACAGCCGCGAACAGCTCGAGCAGTACTTCGAGGCCTACAGGCGGCGAGCCGGCTGGGACTGGTTCCGCTGGCGGCTCGAGAGCGGCGCCAAGCACCAGCTGCGGCGGTTCGCACAGCCCGGGAGCCGGCCATGGGCCTGGGCTCGCAAGCTGTATTGGACGGTCAGGCGCTAGGCCAGGCTTCGCAATCACCGAGACCGGGACCCGAGTCGCGGCCGCCTTGGCGCAGCCCGCATCAAAAGACCCTTCGGGCCTTTTTCAACGGCCTGCTAGCCTAGCGAATCCAGACGTGCCCGAAGCGAGCGTGGGTCACTGACGACGACTGAAGGCCACCACCGACCTTCCAGCACGACTCGGCGGCCGAGCAATCCGACGCGCAGTAGGCCGAGGCGCCAAAGCCAGCCGCGTCGTTGAGCGTGCTGATGTTCGACTCGTTGTTCAGAGCAATGCCGAACCGGACGCGCGCCTGGTAGCACGACACGTCGTCATCGATGTTGATGCCTGTCTCGCGGTAGGCGCAGCCATTTCCACAGCTGGTGTCGGCATCGGTCAGGCCCATCATGGTCAGCCACTCGATCTTCTCGGCGGGGGTCTCGGTCCATGCAAAGGAGTCGCCGCTGGCGGGGCTGCCCACAACGACGGTGCTGAAGGTGTTCAGCAGCGTGTCGGTGCCCGGCAGTGGGTAGAGCTTGCAGCTGACGCTTCCGGTGCCGTCGTCGAAGCAGCCGCGAATCTCGTCGCCGATGGCCTCGTCGAACGCATCGAGCTTGGCATCGGCATCGACCGTCGGGTCCATGTCGGTCTCGTTGAGCACGCCGGCGGTGTCCCACAGCGGGTTGTAGAAAGTGAACGCACTGCCGGACGCGGCGGTCTTGAGCGCGAGCGTCCAGCCGCCACCATCGGTGGTCTGGTCACAGTAGGCCTGGAAGGCCGAGGAGCCGGTCGGGTTGAGCCAGTAGACGCCGTCGGTGCCGACGCCGCGACTTAGCAGGCTGGCGCAGCTGGTGCCTGCCGTGGACGGCTGCTCGCCGGGGGACAGTGGCGGCCACACCGCATTCCAGACGTCGCTGTGGCAGACCACGACCTTCTCTTGTGCCGCGTCCCAGCTCAGCGCGCCGACGTTGGTGCTGTCGCAGGTGCCGGGGATGCCCAGGTTGAGATCGCCGGTGACATTGAGGTCGCCGGGAATGGTGTCGCCAGTCAGGGTCGACAGGTCGTGTCCGTGGTTGCCGCGGGCGACGGTGGTGTCGCTGGTTCCCACGGGAATGCGCGACATGCCCAAGATGCCGTCGTCGATGTCGTCTGCGTGGTGTGTGTGGACTGCGGGGCTGGCGGCCAACACGCCACTGCCATCGACGATGGTGATGCCGTTGACGGTGATCGACGTGGCATTGATGGTGCCGCCGTCGAGGTTGGTGGCGGTGTCAGCCGAGACCGCGGTGTCTGCAGACAGCGAGCGAATGGCGAAGGGCACGCTGGCGAGCTTCACGCGATCGAGCTCGGTGCCGCCATCGACCGTGATGCCGAGCCAGACGTCGTCGCCATCGAAGTCGACCGCTTGGAGCGCCGCGAGAGTCGAGGTGTAGTAGCCATTGGTGAAGTCGCCCGTGGTGTCCTCGGACCACAGCGCGGTGCCGCCGGTCTCGACGTCGTACAGCGCAAAGCGCAGCGGCAGCGAGCCATCAAGAGGCGCCCCGGTGGAGTCGAGCAGACGACCCTGGTGGGTGAACTCGAGAGGAACCGCGTTGGCGGTCAGGGGCAGAAACAGGGCAAGAGCAAGCAGGGTTCGCATGGGGACTCCAAGATTGAAGGCCCTATAGCTCGATCTGGCTCAACCGCCGGTCTGGAGCAGAACTACTCGCGTCGGCGCAGCAGCAACATGGGCAGCAACAGCCACAGGGCGCTGCCGCTCGATCCGCCATTGCTGCACCCACAGCCCATTTCCGCGCGGGTCACCGGGGTGCCGGTGTCCTCTTCATCGTCCCGCTCTGGCTCGTCGATCGGATCGTCCGGCACGTCTGTGTCGTCGTCAGCGGGAGGATCGTCGTCCGGCGGGTCGTCGGGCGGAATCACGCTCTTGTACAGCGCCAGGCTGCACCAGTAGGTGCTGCTGTCGTTCACCGTCTTGGCACAGGTCGCCTCGTCAAAGCCCGGCGCCGTCGCATGCACGGTGTAGGTGCCCTGAGGCAGGTCTTGGAAGGTGTAGTAGCCCTCGCCATTGCTGACGCCGGTCTCGCCGGTCTCGGCGATCCAGACGTTGGCACCAACGATGCGCGCTCCCGAGTAGATGTCGTCCTCGGCGATGACGCCGGTGAGCTTGCCAGCCACGGTGTACGAGCCGCTGACCAGGGTCATGTAGTGGTCCCAGTCCCAGCCCGTTCCCGGGTCGGTGTGGGTGGCGCCGGGTGCCTCGGAGTGAGCGATGATGTGCGTTCGGGTCGCGTTCACCCCGGTACGGGCGACGATGTCCTGGGCCAGCTTGGCGGACTCGGCGTACATCGCGCTGGTGTACCAAGTGGCCGGGTCTGCGACAAAGCCCTCGTGCTCGATGCCGATGCTGCGGCCGTTGTACGAACCCACGTGCCAAGCCTTGTCCTCTTCGGCGACCATCTGGGTGATCTGACCATCGCTCGACCGCACGACGTAGTGCGCACTGACGTTGGAGCTGCAGTTCTGGAACCAGCTGATGGCGCCCGAGTAGCTGCCCTGGGTCGTGTGGATGATCAGGCGGTCGATGCTGCTGGGGGAGCGACTCTGGTTGGTGAAGTTGCTGGAGCAGGCGGCCGTGTAGGTGTAGATGCCGCTGTAGTCCGGCGGAGGCATCGGCTGGGGACCCGCAATGGTCTCGATGTCGACCGGAATGAAGCCGAAGCGAACCGGTTCGCCTGTGGGTGCCCGCTCGTCGATGCCAAAGCGCACAAGCTCGTAGACATAGACGGCGAAGGCGCGACGGGCCGCGGGGTCATGGCTGCCCGAGTAGGCTTCGACGGCGTTCCACCAGTCCTCGAGGTTGTCGACATCGGGCATGACGCCGCCGTGGTCCGCCAGCGCGTGCTGTGCGAGCAGGGCCGCAGCACCGCGCGCGTTGTTCGCAGGCTCATCGATGAGGATGTCCGGAGACAGCGACAACAGAGCTGCAGCGTCTTCGAGGTGTGGATGTCCGTCCTCGCGCAGGTCAAATGCGCCGTAGCCACCCCACTGACTGGCGAGGTCGGGGTCCAGGCGAGACGCCTCCCAAGCCATGGCCAACAGCAGCTCGGACGGCACGCCGAACTCGTCAGCTGCCGCTTCGATGAGCGGAACCATCTGAACATCGGGGGCAACCATCGCGGCATCTGTGCCCTGGGCACCGGACTCGGCGAGGGCCGAAAAACACAACAACAAAGGGAGGGACCAGGTCATCATGGGCTCCATATAGACGGCCGCCCAGAGGGGCGCACACAACCAATCCATGAGCAAGAATGGTGCCGGCTGCACACCCCCTGTTCAGCGCATTCGTCCCAAGGATCGCGGATCAATTGCCGCGCAAGATCTGGTCATTGTGGGCGCATGGCACCCAGCGGAACTTGGCGACTCGCCGGACGCGGAATAGACCGCACCCGCCATGCATCTACATTCCATGCTCCCCACCATCCCCACCATGCTGCTGCTCTTGCTGAGTCAGACAGCCCTCGCCGGACCCAAAGGCGATGACCCGCCGGCAAAGCCCGCTTCTGTCGCGGCAGAAATGGACAATGCCGAAGCCAACCGCCAGCGTGAGCTGATGGAAAAACGGGCCCAGAAGAACGCCTGGAGCGGCGTCGAGGCGGCCTACATCAAGCTGCTCGAGCTCGAGATCGAGTACACCGCCCAAGACCACATGTTCGGCGCCGATGCGGCCCGCAACGTCGGCGACAGCTGGAAGGCCTACCA
>CAYYHT010000106.1:0-14152 GCA_964471355.1 uncultured Enterobacteriaceae bacterium | reverse complement strand
GCGATGCGGCGGTCCACGAGTCTTGGGAGTCTGGGGCGCACCCGAAGAGCGCCAGCCAGAGCATCAAAACTGGTGCATCTCGACCCGGCCTTCGGCGATGGACCAAGCCACAAAGAAGACCAAGCTGAGGGCGGCCAGCCACAGCACCAGCGGGACTGTGAACAGGGACATGAAGCCCGCCTGAACGACGGTCGCCACCATGCCGTCGCCCGGTTCGGCGTATTTGGCCGCCAAAAGGGTGTCGGCCGCCGCCCAGTCAATGGCGCCGTTCGGCCCCAGTACCGTGTCTGTGACGACGAACTCGCCGGCATCGGTCTGCAGACGCCACTCTGGCAGTGGAGCAGGGCCCGGGCCATCGGCGACCATCGGAAGCGAACAAGTGGAGCACCGTGCAACCACCGGTCCGGTCAGTTTGCGCTTCGCGGCGTACAAAATGCGCCACGAAACAAGGGTCGGATGAGCACTCGGTTCGCGAGCACCCCCTTGTTGCACCACAACAGGATTCTGAGCGGTTTCCCAGCGTTCGATTCGTAGACAGGTCGGGCAGCGGACGATGGGCATCTGCCATGCTAACCCTTTGTCGTGCCGTACAAGGCTGCTGCTTGTGGTAGTTATGGGCGGACGCAGCAGAGGCCCATTCGTTGACGACCGCCGAGTTCACACTCGACCAGCTGACCGCGGACATCATCAGTTCCCTCGACGCAGGGGGAACGCCGCCTTGGCGTGACCGCGATGCGCTCTCGCTAGGGTTGATGCTCAGCGGGTCGACCAAGAAATTGTACGGAGGCGTGTCGCCCTTCCTCCTCTGGGAGGCTGCGCGCCGCGGCAAGTACACGAGAAATCTGTGGTTCACCGAAGCTGCGGCCATCCGCAAGCGCGGCACCGTCAAGCCCACTGGCCGTGCAGTGGTCGTGCGAGGACACCGCGTCTTCAACATCGATGACATCTTGGACCTGGACTCCCCAGCTGGTGGTTTCCCATCGGCTGCTGTGGCCCGTCGGCGCGTTCTTCGCTTGGTCCGCTTTGTTCAGGCAAACCTGGCCCAGGGCGAGATTGCGTCGTTCAAGTCCCACAAGGACCTCATCACGCTGCCTCCGGCCGCGAACTTCAAAAATCCCGATGACTACTGCGTCAGCGCCTTGACGGCCCTGGTGCACTGGACCGGTGGCAACAGCCGGCTCAAGCGTACTGCTGCTGGCATGCCCATTGAGCATCCGAACTTCGCGCTCGAAGCCCTGGGCACCGAGCTCGCTGTGTCCATGCTCTGCGCATGGTTGGGCCTTCAGGGCACGCAGCAGCAGCAGGCCGAGTACCAGGCGGTCTGGCTGCCCAAGCTCAAGACCAACGACCGGTTCCTTGCCGATGCAGCGGCGATCGCTCATCGCGCCTTCGACTACGTCCGTGACTTGTCTCCAGCAGACCTGCTGACGGACAAGAAGCCGGTGAAGCGACGGGGCCGCGCCACAGCACTCGGCGAAGTGCTCGAGATTCCCTTCGACGAAGTCGGAAAGGGCGGCGAGTGGGAAGACGAGCAGCTCATGCTGACGCTGCCCGAGACGCCGGCCAATGCCATGCGCTCCTTCCTCAAGGATTTCGCGGGCACATCAAAGCGACGACGTCCGCCCCCCTATGCATTCATCACCGGCGGTTCGGGCTCAGGTCGAACCCAGGTCATCACCGCCCTCGGAGAGCTGCTGCTCACCGGCGGTACTGACCTCGAGGGCTCGCTGCTTCAGGGCGAGAATGACGATGGCGCGCTGCTGGACTCCATCACCGCGGTCTGGGAAATCGACGAGCTGCACGTGGTGCCCTGCGAACTGCCCAAGCCCGGCAGCGTCGCAGCCGATCGGGCGCTGTCCACAGCATGCCTTGGCGCGTTCCACATCAGTCGCGGGCTGTCGCCGGTCATGTGGATGGCTCGTCTCGAGCACGTTCTGCAGCGCAGCGATGCCTATACCGAGTTCACCGAGACCTTCCAAGCCTTCGCCGGCCGGCGCTGGCGAGGTGGTGCGAACCGCGACCCCGATGAAGCCATCAACGAGGTCATCGAAGCACTCGGCGGCGAGGCCGACGACCCCGAAGACGAGGACACCAAGCGCGTCCACCACTACAAAAAGACCCGCGCGACCGCGACCTTCAAGGCGCTAAAAGAAGAGGTCGACGAGTCGATCTTTCGAGCCGCCCAAGAGCTCTCGGACCGAACCGGGCGCCCCATCCCCGAGGACCCGCCCCCGCGCGTGCTCTTCGTGGTCGATGTGGCCCCGATCTTGGGTCGCCACAAAGACAAAGACGACCAAAAGTGGGTGCGCAAGTGCCTGCGCGAGATTCGCGACGAGATGGCCACGCTGGCGTCTGGCGGCGAGAGCTCGATCTGGTTCCTGCTGTGCTGCAGCGTGCCCATGCGCGACCTGTGGGGGCTGGGCGACTGGTCCGATGTCGAGCGCAAGATCGTCAAGACCCATGTGGCCCTCGAGCGGCACCCGGTGACCGGTGCGTTCAAGCAGCGGCTGCTGGCCAAGATTCCCGCCGAGTGTGCGCCGCTTTACCGCATGTTCGCCGACCACAAGGACGAGCTGATCAAGCTGGCAAAGCTCGAAGGGTGGCCGGCTCCGGTCAAGGGCGACCGCGACGACATCGTCGATTCCTTCCCATTCCTGCCATCGGTGCTTCCTGTGGCCCAGGCCGTTCTCGACACGATGAGCGGCGACGGCGACACCGCCATGATGCCGCTGTCAGACCTGGTCGAGAAGTCGATCGACGAGCACTACTACGGCCCTCTCGACCGGTTCATTGGCCTGGACGAGCTGTTCGAGCCGCTCATGGAGCGCATCGAGAAAGAAGAAGAAGAAGAGCAGGACACCCCGCAAGGGCGCCAAGCTCCATCCGCTGCTGCCGCACGACCCGCCGCAGCAATGGTCATCATCATGCCGACGGCTGCGGTGGCGACAAAGGCCGCTGCGGGCGGCAAGCCCCGGCTGGGTGGCATGGGCCAGACGTTCAAGCCCGAGTCGGTGCTGCGCTGCCTGCGCCTCGTCAATCGCATCGACGAGTTCCCCTGTACGCCAGCGAACTTGGTGCGGCTGATGTTCGCCAAGCTCGGCGAGGACTACGAGGTCATGCTCGAAGAGGTCACCGAGACGCTCTACGACTTGCAAGACCGCGAGTTCGTCAAGACCGAAGACGACGAGACGTGGACCTACATCAAGATGCGGTGATCAGTCGTGGGTCTCGTCGCTGCTGACTGACCCGTCGTCGTTCCACATCATCCAGTGTCCGACCTTGCCTCCGGCGACGTAGCGCCCCTGGCTCTTCATCTGGCCGCTTGGGTACCACGACAGCCACTCGCCCTCGGGCTTGCCGCCCATGAAGTCGCCCTCGCCCTTTTTCTGGCCGTCCTCGTACCAGTGGGTCCAGTGGCCGTCTTCGACTCCGTGGTTCAGCTCGCCCTCGAACTGCTTGCCGCCGTTCTCGTAGAAGCCCACCCAGTGGCCTTGCTTCTTGCCCTTTTCCCACTGCTCGGTGCGCTTGGCTTGGCCCGACGCATAGAACCAGGTCCATTCGCCGTTCTTTTCGCCCGCAAGCCACAGGCCTTCAGACACCTTGGCCCCATCTGCGTAGAAGGTGGTGACCTTGCCGTGCAGCTTGCCATTGCCGTAGGTGGCCAGCTGCTCGATGGTGCCGCCTTCTGACCACGAGGTCCAGGCTCCGGTCTCGCGTCCAGCGCGGTAGCTGCCGGACTTCTTCTTTTCTCCGTTGTCGTACCAGTAGGTCCACGTGCCGCTGCGCAGTCCAGTGACGTATTTGCCCTCTGAGACGGGCTTCCCGTTGTCATAGGTGCGCTTCCACAGCCCGTATTTGGCACCGTTGAGGAATCCGCCGCGCTCTTCTTCGTTCCCCGACTCGTACCAATAGACCCAGGCGCCGTGCGCCTTGCCAAGCAGGTATTCGCCCTCGTACCAGGGGGTTCCGGACTCGTACCAGTAGGTCCACTTGCCGTGCACCTTGCCGTTTAGGTAGTCGCCGAGTCGCTGCTTGTTGCCCGACTCGTACCAATAGGTCCAGCGAGCCTGCCGCTGACCGCCTTTGTAGAGTCCCTCGGATTTTCGGAAGCCGTTTTCGTGCCAGACGGTCCATGAGCCCGACTCGCTGCCCTCGGCATAGGCGCCGCGCTTCTTGGGCTTGCCCTCCGAGAACCACGACTCATACGGGCCGTGTTTGACCCGAGGGCCGTCAGGGCCTGCCTTTTCGCACCACTGCTCGGTGCCTGCGGGGGGAGGGGCTCCGGCTGGGGAGGTGCCTTCGGGACAGTCGACCCCTGCTGCGGCCGTTGAGGCCACCATCCATCCCAGTGCTAGCGCGAAGAGTGGCATCGGTTCCGCGTTGTAACCCACGGGCGGCCTGCAGTATTCGTCGACTGTTGCCCGCAAGGGGTCGATGCAGGCTAGTGGGCGCAGATGGAAAGCGACCGCATCCAGAGATTCGTCGATCTCGTGCCCCTTGTCGTAGGGGCGCTGACGGTCACGATGTTGGCCCAGATCTGGGCAGCCCGAATGTTCTACCCCTACGATCTGGAGTGGATGGAGGGCGGCATGCTCGCCCATGCATGGCGCATGCAGCAGGGCCTGCCCATCTACGTCGAGCCCGGACCGGACTGGATTCCGTTCATCTATCCACCGGGCTACGCGGCTATGATCGCAGCTGCAGGGCAGGTCTTTGGGCTCTCCCATGCCGTCGGGAGAGCGCTGTCCCTCGCCGGCACCATGGCTGCTGGTCTGGCCATTGTCTTTGGGGTGCGCCGCCAGACTGGGCACACCACCCCGGGCGTGCTGGCCGCCATGCTGTTCCTCAGCTGCTACATCTTTGCGGGCGGCTTCTATGATCTTGTGCGCCTCGATGGTGTCTACATTGGCCTGCTTGGCTGGTGCATCGTCCTTGGTGCGGAGCGCTTCAAGGGTGCGCTCGAGGCCAGCGCGCTGTTGCTCGCCGCCGCATTCCTCTTCAAACAGAACGTCGCGTTGTTCGGCATTCCGATAGCGCTGGCGCTGTGGCGTCGAGACGGCCCCTCCGGTGCCATGCGCTACTTCGCGTGGTCTGGCGGGCCCGCGCTGGCGTTCACCGGATTCATGCAGTGGAAGAGCGGTGGGGTCTACCTGACCTATCTGTTGGCTGTTCCCGCTTCGCACCCCATCGTCGGCCCGCGGCTGTACGGCACCATGCGCGAGCTGGGTTGGGCGCTCGTCATTCCCGCCGTCGGTGTGGCACTGTGGCTCGTTGCCCGGGAACGCGAGGCGCAGAAGCCGCTAGCGGGAGTGACCCGGTTCACGACGGTGGCGGTGGCGCTAGGGACTGTCGCTATGCTGGCCGATGTGCTGATTCCCGAGGTTCGTGGCATTCCCCGAATGTGGCCGATTCAGTCAGCTCCAACGGTTGCGGCTCTGTGCGTGGCATTGCTCGCCGTGGGCTTCACCATGTCTCGCGACAAGCTGTCCTGGACGTGGAGCTATGGCATCGGCATCGCGGTGGTGATGATGGTGACCACCGCCGTCATGCGCGCCCATCATGGCGGCTTCCTCAATGTGCACATCCCGATGTACTGGGGAGTCAGCTTGGCGGCTGGCTTGGCCATGGGGGCGGCCCGGAATGAGTGGAAGGGAATGCCGCTGCATGTCGCGACTGCGGGCGCAATGGCCGTTCAGCTGGGCATCAATGGCGCTCAGATCGACCGCGAGAAGCTGACGCCGACCGCTGCCGATCTGGCCGCCGGGGACCGCATTGTGATGGAGCTGAGGCAGGTCGACGGCCCGGTGCTGGCGCCCTACGCACCTTGGTTGGCCCATGCCGCTGGCCATGCACCAGGCACGCACCTGATCAGCATGTGGGATGTGGCCCACGAACGCAGCCCGTTCGGCGACATGCGCATCGAATACGGCGATGCTGCCATGAAGCGCCATTGGGGAGCCATTCTGACGGGGCCCGCTCGGTTCAAGTTCGACGTACACACGACCTACAAGATCAAGGCGCTGGTCCAGCCCAAGGACAAGACCTCGTTCTTCCCCAAGACCGGCTGGCGCGCGCGTCCCAAGCACCTGTTGGTGCCCAAGCGTCCCAAGCCATGAGCGACAAGCTGCCTCGGTTCCTGCGGGTCGAACCTGGCCTCGATGGCTTCGAGGCGACGCTCGATGAGAGACCGCGAGTAGGCGCTTAGCGAATCAGCTCTCCGCCTCGGTAGCGGGTCTTTCCGTTCTTTCCGCGGAGGAGATTCAGGCTGCCCTTGAACACGGCGTAGCCCGCAAAGAAGGCGTTGATGAGCAGCCAGTCACGGGTGCGCAACCTGCCCGTTCCGCACACCACCTTCTCGTCAACGTCGCCGGCGTCGATGAAGTGCACAATGCCCATGACCGTGGCGGTCTGTCGGTGCCCAGCCGGTCGCCGCGGACCCACGAGCACCGCGTCAAGGGGGTCGCCATCAGCGGCTTCAATTGCGGGAATCGAGCCGTAGTTGAACGGCGCCGGCATGGGTGAGATGTAGTCGAGGGTTCCGTCATAGCCGCGCTTGAGAAAGGAGCCCTTGGGCACCTCGACCACGACCTCGACCTCGTCGGGAAGGTTGTGCATAGGTGCGCACGATACACTTCGCTACACTCTGGTGCCCCGGAGGCTCACATCTCCCACCCCGCGACTGACCACCTTCCCCCTGCGTACGCCATGTTGGCCCCCGAGCTGATGGTGCTCGAGTTCCCCGACGAGACGCTCGCAGACTGCTCCAACTGCGTCATGGTCGAGCGGCCGAATGCGCTCGATCCCGGCAGCAAACGGTATTTTCGCGAGGACATCCGCTGCTGCAGCTACCACCCGAGGCTGCCGAACTTCCTGGTCGGCAAGGCCTTGCTCGAGGGAGGCGATGGGCGGCGCCAGATGGAGGCGCGCATCCGCTTGCGGTCCGGGGTGACAGCCATGGGGGTCAAGGCACCCGAGGCCTGGCAGAAGGACTACGACTCTCGAAAGCACGAGTTCGGCCGCGAGATCAAGCTGCGCTGCCCCTACTGGGTGGGCGGCGAGTTTGCTTGCAGCATCTGGAAGAGCCGCAACTCTGTGTGCCGCACGTGGCACTGCAAGCATGTGGACGGCCACAACGGCCTGCGCCTGTGGGAGGGCACCAAGATGCTGTTGGCCGAGATCGAGAATCGGCTGGCGCTGCACTGCTGCAAGCGGGGAAAGGTGCCCAAGGGCAAGCTGCCAGTCGAGGCTTGGCTGGCCTGGTTTGAGTGGTGTGCGCGCAAGGTCGGCACGATGACGCCCCAGGAGATCGAGCGAGAGCGCGGCGACAAGATTGACCCGCTGCGAGGGCAGCTGCGCAGCTATCACTCGGGGCTCGAGCGACCGATCCCCAATGTGCTGGGGGCGGCTGTACAGCACTTCGAACGGTTGGATGGAGCGACGCGGCTCGTCGGCTATTCGTTCCGTGATGACCTCATTGGTGGACCCGACGTGTTTGCCTTGCTGTCGAAGCTGGACGGGAAGCGACCCTGGCGCGAGGCGCTGGCCGAGGCCGAGGCCGAGTTGGGCGCGCCAATTGGCGAGGAAGTGGTGAGGAATCTCTGGCGAATGGGCATGTTGAAGCCGCACGACGCAACCGAACAGTGGCGTCCGCACAAGCCCGTGACCGGGGTTCCCGAGACCGGATGAATCCCGAGCCGCCACCGCCCCCGGACATGGCGACACCGCCACCGGCACCCGCGCCCGCACCTGAGCCCGTGGCCGAAGTACAGGCCATACCGCGAGGGGCCGGCAGGGCAGGCGCCGTTGCCGCAGGGGGGACGATTGCTGCAGCGGGGCTCCTTGTGGGGGCCACGGTGGCGGGTGCGGTGCTGCATGCTCCGCCAGCCTTTCTGGTCATCGCGGTGACCTTTCTCCCCTATTCCTATGTGGCGCTCATCGTCTGGACCTTCGGCCTGTGGGCTGTGGCGCCGGATCGACCCTCTCTGCCGGTCCTGCTTGGAGCACTGGTGGTCACAGGACTCATGCTCTGGGGGCCTTCGTGGGGGGCCAGCACTGAGACGGTCACCGGCGAGAACCTCAAGGTGATGAGCTGGAATGTGCGTCGCTTGTGGGGAGGCCCGAGCGACGGAGAGGACCCGACCCAGTGTGTCGAGGCCGCCATCAAGGCCGTGGACCCAGACGTGCTGACCCTGCTCGAGGTCAGCGAGCTCGACCTCGATCAGCTGTCCTACCGCCTGGGCTTGCAGTGCGTGCACACGCCCTACCAGGGCAGTGGAGGCCGTCAGGTGGGCGGCTTGGCCAGCTGCGTGCGCGGGGACAGCTGGACCCTGCGCAAGGGCGCGCCGATGCGCTTTGTGGACGACGAAGCTTGGTACTACGCATTCGCCGAGGTCGAGCGCGACGGTCGAGTCTTCAACCTGTTGTCCGTGCACCTGTACCCCTATGACTTCAGCGCGAATCGGCTTCGGGCCGGAGTGTCGGGGCTGCTCTCCGGGCATCCCGGAGAGATTGTCGGGCTGGGCATCGAGGGCGCCGAGACCGTTCGCGCCCAGGGCAACCAGTCCGCGGCGTTGCTCGAGCGGGTCGGCAAGTTCAACGACCCGACCCTGGTTGCCCGAGACTTCAACAGCGTGCGTGACTTGGCCCTGCATCGCAGTCTGCGCGGGCACCTCGTCGATACCTGGGAGCGTGGTGGCCACGGTCAGGGCGCCACGGTGCGCTTCCTGGACAGCATTCCACTGCGCGTGGACTACATCTATGCGACCGAGAGCTTCGCCGTTCGAGGGGCCTCGGTGCCCGATGTGGGGTGCAGCGACCACCGCCCCGTCGTCACCGAGTTGACCCTGCGACAGGACCGCTGATGGACGGGCATCACCTGGGCCTGGACTACCACCGCATGTTGTTGGCCGATGTGGTGCGCATGGACGCCTATGACCGAGCCGTTCGCGCGTTGGTCAAGCCCGGCGATGTGGTGCTGGATCTGGGCACGGGCACCGGAATTTTGGCCATGCTGGCCGCTCGACGTGGGGCCACGGTGCATGCGGTCGAGTCGGCAGCGGTCGCAGATTTGGCCGAGCGATTGTTCGCCGAGAACGGCCTGTCTGACCGCATCACACTGCACCGTGGCGACATTCGAAAGCTCGAGGTGGCGGCTCAAGTCGACGTGGTGATCAG
The DNA here is from genome assembly GCA_964471355.1 of uncultured Enterobacteriaceae bacterium. Lineage (GTDB taxonomy): Bacteria > Myxococcota_A > UBA796 > UBA796 > CAYYHT01. Next base: position 4,978 of record CAYYHT010000106.1, on the reverse strand, counting down.
CGACTTCATGGGCCGCTTTGTGGTCGACGACGGCGTGCTCGAGGCGGTCGCGGCCTGCGAGCCATGGATGGCGCCCGGAGCGCGCTTTGCGCCGAGTCATATCGCCATGCAAATGGCTCCTGTGGGTGACCTAAAGCTGCCCACCGTGGACTTCTATGAACGCCCCTTGCAAGGCCTGAGCCTGCGGGCCGCCGCTGGCGCTTCGCTGCAGACGCTGTACTTTGGTCACCTGGGACCGACTCAGATGATGGCGACCGCCCAAGCAGCCTGGACCATCATGCCGCCTGACCCGCCGCTGCCCTTCGGAGGAAGGGTTGAATTTCGCCTTGAGCGCGCAGGGCGCCTGCAGGCCATCGCCGGGTTCTGGACGGCGCAGCTTGCGCCAGATGTCAGCCTGAGCACCGCTCCAGGCCCCGTCACCCATTGGGGCCAACAGCTGTTTCCCGTGCCGGCATTTGATGGGTTGGAGGGCGATCGTGTCCTCTACAACATGTCTCTGGACCTGGACGGCGACGTGCCCGCATGGCGTTGGCAGGGCAGGGTCCTGCGCGGTGATGACGAGCTGCTTTCGTGGAAGGGGCGCTCTGACCGCCAATATCTGGGGTCGGCTCCGCTTGGTGAACAGGTGTGGAGAGCCGACCGCGAGGGCGCTCTGCAAGCCACCGATGCGGGCGCCACACACTTTGCGTCAGGTGAGCTGGCGGCCGCAGTGACGGGGTGGGAACAGGCGGTGGCCGCTCTGGGTCCCGGGGACGATGATCTGGCTCCTACAATGTGGGAGAACCTGGGTGTGGGCTACATGCACGCGGGTGAGTACGACCGTGCGGCAGCGGCCTTTATGCGTGCGCTGGACGGCGACACCTCGTTGGAGCCGGCGCTGAGGCATCTGTGCACGGTGCTGCACTGGAGCGGGCGCGCCCTCGATGCCGTCGACTGGATTCGCCGCTATGAAGCGGCCTACGGCGCACACCCGGATGGACTGAAGCTCTCTTGAGCGCGCCGCGTTAGCCGACGGGCATGGAACCATCGCTCAACGTGCTCGGCACCCCGCTCAAGTCCTGCTCCCTCGATCCCAAAACCGGCTGGTTCCGGGACGGCTGCTGCAACACCGATGATAGCGACCGCGGCTCACACACGGTCTGCTGCAAGGTGACCGAGGACTTTCTGCTCAACCTCGCCGAGCAGGGCAATGACCTGATGACCCCGGCCCCGCAGTACGGCTTCAAAGGCTTGAGGCCGGGTGATCAGTGGTGTGTGTGCGCAGCCAGCTGGCGCCGAGCCTTCGCACAGGGGCGCGCTTGCCCGGTCGACCTTGAGGCGACCCACAAGCGCGCGCTGGACATTGTGCCGCTCGAAGAGCTCATGCAGCACGCCGCCGCCGCCGAGGCCTAGTCCCGTCCCTCAGCTGCCGTCGGCGATCGCGTCGGGCAGATCCAAGTTGCGTGGGTCCTTGGGCTTGTCCTCTACGTCGACCACCGAGCCGATGTAGGTGGCGATGTCGATGGCTGCCTCGTCGATGGCGGCGTAGGCCGCGTCTCGGGGGTGCGCCATCGTGCGATCTGCGCCCAGCAGATCCGCCAGACCATAGGGCAGGGTCACGCCGACCGTGCCGCCGCGCAGGTCGACAGCCCAACGGGACTCCAGACGCGATTCGGTGTGAAAGGTGTCCGAGCGCACGTGGCCTTCGGGATCGGTGATGCGCACCGTGCCGTGAAGGTCGGCGACGGTCGTGTGCGTGACCTCGGTCCAGTTCAAGCGCACCTCGCCGTCGCCATTTGTGCCGGTGCCGGTCCGGGCAGCGACGTCCTGGAAGTTGTCCACGCCGCTGTGGTGGATGACCGCGTGCACGGTGTAGTCGGCGTTTCGCTGTGACGTGCGGCCGTCGGTCAGCTGCACATACTCGCTCAGTGAAGGATCGAGCTCGGCCAGCACCTGATCGCGCAAGATGCGGGCGGCGGGCACGTCGAGGTTGCCTCGGCTTCGGTCGCTGAACGACTCGATGCTCACCGTGTGTGTGGCGCACTCGGTGGCGGTGCCGAAGCCGTCCATTCGGTCTTTGGTCCGCTCGAGTGAGATCGCGGCTTCGTAGTCGGTGGCGGCTGCCCGGCATGATCCACTGCGCACAAACCACTCGCCGAGTGCTTCGTGAATCTGCGCCGCTCGGGCGTTGTCGTGGCCCTTCTTGTGCCGTGCAATGGCCAAGCGCCAGTTGCTGCGCTCCTCGGCCTGATCGGCCCAGCCACTCCACGCGGCGTCCTGGGCATCGAGCAGTCCAGGGGTTCCGGGCTCGTTGTACGCGACCCATTCAAACCGGTCCAAGGCCTCTTGGAACTGACCTTCGCTGATCGCCGTGCGGCCGTCGTTCATGGCGGTCTGCACACCTAGCTCCCAGGCCGAGTCGGCCATGCCAAGCACGTCGGGGGCATCGAACTCGAGCAGGTCGTACATCTCGAGCGTGTGGATGAATTGGTCGAGGTCCAAGTACACCTGGCGCGCGTCGAGGTGGTCACCCCGGCGCTCCAATTTCTCGGCATGTGCGAGTCCTTTGAAGAAGCCTTGCTCTGCGGTGCGCAAGACGCCCTTTCGGGTCTTGTCGTGCTTGGGGCGCTTGGACAGCGCTTCCGCGTACTCCTGGGCAGCGACCCAGTCCTGTCCTCCAAGCTCTGCATCGAGCCCCGCATTGAAATGCCGCTTGCCGGCACAGCCCGTGGTGATTGAAATGAGTGCCGCCGCTAAGGCGAGGTGTGCAATCCGCATGGTTTCCTCCAGGATTGCGAGTGATGACGACACAAGGGGCGTCACGCTTCGTCACCAGCGGTAGACTCATTTCTCACGGTGCACAGGAGTAGGGACCCCATGGGGAGTAGGCGGCGCAAGGGAGAGAGCGACACACTCACGCGGGACAAGGTTCAAAAGCCCCGCAAGTGGAAAGTTCTCATCCACAATGACGACTACACCAGCATGGAGTTTGTGGTCTGGGTTCTTCAGGCCATCTTCAAACACTCGTCTGCAGAGTCGACTCGCATCATGCTTGCAGTTCACAAGAAGGGAATTGGCGTCGCCGGGGTCTACACCCGTGACATCGCCGAGACTCGCTGTGAACAGGTCAAGCAACTTGCCGAAGAGGCTGGACATCCCCTGCAGTGCACGACGGAGCCCGAATAAATGCTTGGCGAAGAACTACGAATCGCGCTGACAATGGCAGTCGACCGCGCCAAGCGCGAACGGCACGAGTTCCTCACGCTCGAGCACTGCTTGTGGGGCCTGCTCCACGACCCAGATGCTTCCGAGATTCTCGAGGCCTGCGGCGCTGATTTGACCGAGCTTGAGACCAAGCTCGACGAGGTGATTGCGGACTACGAAACGCTGCAGGGCGACGTGGACTTCGAGCCCACTCAGACTCTCGGTTTCCGACGGGTGCTTCAGCGCGCCATCTTGCACGTGCAGCACGCCGGCAAAGATCAGGTCAAGGGCGGCAACGTGCTGGTGGCGATGTTCGCCGAGCCCGAGTCCCACGCGGTCTTCTTGATGCAGGAACAAGGCGTCAAGCGCGTCGATGTGGTTCGCTACATCAGCCATGGCGTGCGCAAGGACGGCAAGAAGTCCAAGCGACCTCGCGTCCCAGAAGGCTCAGGCGCAGACGGTCAATCGGCTCCGATCAGTGACGAGCCCCTCGAGGACTACTGCGACGACCTGTACGAAAAGGCCCGTCTTGGCCGGATCGACCCGTTGATCGGCCGCGAGAAAGAGATCGCTCGGCTGATTCGCATCCTGTCCCGCCGCAAGAAGAACAATCCGCTTCTGATTGGCGATTCAGGGGTTGGCAAGACCGCTATCGCCGAGGGTCTGGCCCTGGCCATCTACGAGGGCAAGGTGCACGAGTCGCTCAAGGAAGTGCACATCTATGCGCTCGACATGGGCGCACTGCTGGCTGGCACACGGTTCCGCGGGGACTTCGAAGAGCGACTCAAGGGCGTCACAGATGCTCTGGAGCACAACCCCAAGGCCATCCTCTTTATCGACGAGATCCAGACCATTGTCGGCGCCGGAGCCACGACCGGCGGCAACATGGACGCCTCGAACATCCTCAAGCCAGGCTTGGCGAGCGGCGCGCTACGCGTCATGGGCTCGACCACCCACGAGGACTTCCGGTCCAGCTTTGGCCGCGACAAGGCCTTGGCGCGTCGCTTCCAGACCATCGAAATCGAAGAGCCCTCAGTCGACGAGGCTGTTCAGATTCTGCGCGGCCTCAAGAAGCACTACGAGCTGTTCCACAAGATCGAGTACACCGACGATGCGGTCGACGCTTCGGCCCAATTGGCCGCTCGACACATCATGGGGCGCAAGCTGCCCGACAAGGCCATCGACCTGATGGATGAGGTCGGCGCAGCGGTCAAGCTGGCTGACGGCAAGACCGTCGAGGTCGAGAACGTCGAAGAGACGGTGGCGACCATGGCGCGCATCCCTCCGCGCTCGGTTTCGACCGAGGACCGCGACAAGCTCAAGAACCTCCAGGACGACCTGGGCAATGTCATCTACGGCCAGAACGAGGCGATCGAGACGGTCGTCTCAAACATCAAGATGAGCCGCGCCGGCATCGGCAACAAGGACAAGCCCGTGGGCTCATTCCTGTTCGCTGGCCCCACCGGTGTGGGCAAGACCGAGCTTGCCAAGCAGCTCGCTCACCACATGGGCGTCGAGTTCGTCCGCTTCGACATGTCCGAGTACAACACCCAGTTCACGGTCACCCGCTTGGTCGGTCCGCCTCCGGGCTACGTCGGCTACGATTCCGGCGGTCAACTGACCGACGCGATTCACCAGAACCCGCACTGCGTGCTGGTCATGGATGAGATCGAAAAGGCGCACCCGGACATTTTCAACATCCTGCTGCAGATCATGGACCACGCCACGTTGACGGACAATACCGGGCGAAAGTCCGACTTCCGCAACGTCGTGCTCATCATGACCACCAATGCCG
>CAYYHT010000105.1:0-14217 GCA_964471355.1 uncultured Enterobacteriaceae bacterium | reverse complement strand
TCGTGGTTGTGGGTGCCGGACCCATCGGGTGCGAGATGGCGCAGTCCTTCGCTCGCTTTGGAAGCAAGGTGACGCTGATCGACGCCAAAGACCGAGTGCTGCCGAACGAGGAGCCCGAGGCGAGTCAGGCCGTGGCCAAGCAGCTGCAGGCGGACGGCATGACGCTGCTGCTCGGCGCATCAGTGGTGCGATTTGAGAGCGGCGAACAGGGCAAGGTCGTCGTCGTACAGACTGCGGCCGGCGAGCAGCGGCTGCCGGCGGACGAGATCCTGATGGCCGTCGGCAGAAAGGCGAACGTGACCGGCATGAATCTCGAGCTTGCTGGGGTCGAGGTGCACGCCGGCGGCATCACCGTGAACGACCAGATGCAGACCACCAACCCGGCCGTGTACGCAGCGGGAGATGTGGCCAGCACGTTCCAGTTCACTCACTCCGCCGACCACATGGCGCGCATCGTCATCCAGAATGCCCTGTTCAGTGTGATGGGAATGGGCACCAAGAAGGCCAGCAGCCTGGTCATTCCGTGGGCGACCTACACCCAGCCCGAGGTGGCTCACGTGGGTCTGTCCCACCAAGCTGCCGAGTCGCGCGACGACATCACCGCCTGGACCGTCGGCATTGGCGAGACCGACCGCGGCCGATGCGATGGTGAAGACAACGGCTACTGCCGGATCTATGCCGACAGCAAGGGGCGAATTCACGGTGCAACCATCGTGGCCAACAACGCTGGGGACCTGCTTGCCGAGGTCACCTTGGCCATGACCCACAACCTGACGCTCAACCACATCGCCAGCACCATCCACTCCTACCCGACCAAGAGCGACGTGGTGTTCAAGGTGGCCAGTGCCTTTCGACGCACCAAGCTCACGCCCATGGTCAAGAACGCCATGCAGACCTGGCTCGAGTGGCGCCGGTAGCCCTGACCGCTGTTCGGGTGCTTTCGCACACCGATGTGGGTCGGAACACCCAGCTCACTTCGACGCGGCGAACATCCACGCGACTGACAGCACGCTGAAGTAGAACATCCAAAAGGCCGCAATTGCGAAGTAGGCCAAGGCGTCGGCTTCGACCGCCGCATAGCGCAGCAGGTGGATGGTGAGCACCGAACCCAGAACGGAGCCAGGCCAGGCGAACACGACGGTGAAGGCGTCCGCGGTGGAGCTGGCGGCGGCGGCGGCATGGTACGGCCCCAGGTCCGGCGGCGTCTCCGAGATGCTCTGAGCGGTGCTCTTGTGGACTGGGCGCGCGACATCGGCGGGGACTTGCGTGGCGGTGGCTGACATGGTCACTCTCCTTGTGTGTCCTTTGTCAGTGCAACGGTTGTGCCGGCCCCCTCGAGCCTAGGTCGTGTGGCTGTAGCGGCGCTGTCCTGGCTCGGCTTCGAGGTACTGGTCGAATGCCGCGGCCACATTGCGAACCAGCTCTCGGCCCGCTGAGGTGACGGCGATCCCGTGGGCATCCACCTCGACGAGTCCGTCTGGTGTAGCCCTGGAAGTTCCGGCCGACCTGTCCGCGCTCGTAGGCCTGCCACAGTGGGTCGCTGGGAAGGGCAAAGTGGTCGAGTCCGATGCGGTGGTACCCCTGTTGTGCAAAGCGCTCTTCGGCGCGAGCGAACATGGCGCCCTTCTGATCGGTGGTGGGACGGTTGTTCTCCAGGTGCTTCTGGGCAGGCTTCATCCACGGAACATGGGCGTAGTGGAACAGCGCGATTCTGCTCGGCCGCATGCGTGCTGTGGTGTCGAGCGGGCTGCGCGATGGTGCGCCCGGACAGCATGCGGTCGGCGACGAGGTGGGCCTCGGCGAGCACGGCATCGACGTATGGAGCGGCGGCATGGTGCCTGCGTTTGATCTCGACGTGGCAGCCGGCGGTGGGGTAGCTCGTGTAGCGAGGTGCACGAGTTCGGTAGCGGGCCAGGGTGGATTGAGACATGCCCTGCTACCAAGCAAATGGCGTGCCACATCTGGTGGCACGGCTGCTGCAAAGACCACGGGCTATGCGACTGACGATGCAAGATTATGACGAGATGAAGTCCTACGTCGGCTTCGACGACGATGATGCGGCCCGACTGCGGCAGTTCGCAGTGGTCGCTGAGCCGCATGTGGCGCCCATTATCGACCACTTCTATGAGCGCATCGAGGCCTTTCCAGCCGCCAGTGCGGTGCTCACTGGCGACGCTCAGGTCCAGCGGCTCAAGAGCACCCTGCGTGTGTGGCTGCGCGAGCTGCTGGGCGGCCCGCACGACCTGGCCTATTTTGACCGGCGAGAGCGCATTGGGCGGGTGCATGTGCAGGTCAGCCTGCACTCGCGCTTCATGTTCACAGCCATGGCCGTCATCCGCGAGGATTTGATCGAGGTGGCTCGCAACGAGCTGTCAGCGGACGAGGCGTGGAAGGTGGCCATCAGCCTTCAAAAGGTGACCGAGCTCGATCTGGCCATCATGACGGGCACCTACATCTCGACCCGCGAAGAGCGGCAGATGGTGGCACTGCAAGAGCTCATCGTCGCTCACATGCCGGTGGCCATCCTGCTGTTCGATGACCATGGAGTCATCACAGCGGCCACCAAGCCCGGCGTTCGACTGCTGGGCTCTGCGGCCATCGGCCGATCATGGCGGGACGCGCTCCCCGCTGCACTAATCGAGGCCGCCGGGTTTGATGCCGCGGTCGAGCGTGCGACTCGTTCGGGTCAGGTCGTTGCGCTGCCTCGAGTCGATGTGACCCTCGATGCGGGAACACACAGCTTCGCCATCAGCTTTGTGCCCCTCGATACCCCTCAAGCTCGGCTGTTGGTGCATCTCGAAGACCTGACCGAGGCCGTTCGTGCCGAGGCCCGTCTGCGCCGTGCCGAGTCCCTTGCCCAGCTTGGCGCGCTGTCCGCGGCCGTGGCTCACGAGCTGCGAAACCCGCTTGCGGGCATCTCGGGAGCCCTGCAGGTCATCTCGCGCTCCCTCGACGAGTCCGACCACCGGCGCACGGTGATGCAGAAGGTAAACGAACAGATCATTCGCCTCGATGCGTTGGTCACCGATCTGCTGTCCTTTGCCCGTCCGGCGCAGGTCCAGCTGGTTGACGCCGACCTGTGGCAAATCGCACATACGGTGTGTGATCTGGTGTGCGACGAGTACCCCAACCTGAATCTGCAGATCGAAGGGGCTGGAAGAGGTCAAGTGGACGCGAGGCTGGTGCAACAGATCTTGCTGAACCTTCTGCAGAATGCGGCCGTCGAGGTCCAAGGAACAGGGGACGTCTTGGTGACCATCACTGACCACTGCATCGTTGTCAGCGACTCCGGCAAGGGCATTGCCAAGGAACATGGCCAGCGCATCTTCGAGCCCTTCTTCACGACCCGAACTCGGGGAACGGGGCTCGGTTTGGCCATCTGCCGCAAGTCTGCTCAAGAGATGGGCGGCAGCCTCGAGCTCACCCAAGGGCCGCTGCTTGGAGCGTCGTTCACGCTGACATTGCAGGCTGCCGCGTAGTCAGTCCGACAGCCCGTGCTTCTCCATGCGGTACCGCAGGGCATAGCGGGTGATTCCCAGCAGGCGAGCCGCAGCAGACTGGTTGCCACCGGTTCGCTTGAGGGCTTGCACGATCAGACCTCGCTCGACCTTCTCGAGCTCGATTCCGCCGTCTGGCAGAACAAATGGGCAGCCGGCGGTCACAGCGCCGTTACCGGCCGAGTAGCGAATCTGGGCCGGCAGGTGCTCGGGCTGGATGACGGCGTCAGGCCCCAGAATGACGATGCGCTCCAGAACGTTGCGCAGCTCTCGCACGTTTCCGGGCCAATCGTGGGCCTGCAGCAGCTCCATGGCCGAGCCGGACACGCCCTTGATCTCCCGGCCAAACCGCTGTGCGAACGTCGTCAGGAAGTGTTGGACCAGTGCCGGCACATCGTCTCGACGCTGCCGCAGTGAGGGAATCTGGAGGGGGATGACATTGAGCCGGAAGAAGAGATCTTCACGGAATCGTCCCGCCTCGACCTCTTGGCGCAGGTCTCGGTTCGTGGCGGCAATGACCGCCGCGTCCATCGAGAGGGTTGCGACGCCGCCCACGCGCTTGAACCGTCTATTCTCGAGTGCACGCAGCAGCTTTGCCTGTGTGCTTACCGACATCTCGCCGATTTCGTCGAGGAAGACCACGCCCCCGGCGGCGACCTCGAACAGGCCGCGCTTCATCTGCCGGGCGTCTGTGAATGCCCCTCGCTCATGCCCAAAGAGCTCGCTCTCGATGAGCTGCTCGGGCAGCGATGCGCAGTCGATCTCGACAAACACTCCCTTCTGTCGTGGCCCATTGGCGTGAATGGCGCGTGCAATGACGTCCTTTCCTGTGCCGCTCTCGCCAGTCACAAGCACGGTGGGGGCGTCGACGGCTTCAAGTCTGCGCAGCATGGCGAACACGTCGTCGAGACTCGATGAACTGCCGATGAAGTCGCCATAGCCGGAGCGGCGGCGGTTGCGAAGGTAGTGGACCTCGTGCTTCAGGCGGTCCTCTTCGAGGGCCTTGTGCACGGCAATGCTGATCTCGCGCAGATCAAAGGGCTTGGACAGGTACCCGGACGCACCCAGGCGCGTGGCCTCGATGGCGCTGTCCACGGCTCCGTGTGCGGTGATCATGATGACGGGAACGTCGTGGCCGCCCTCTCGAATCTGTTGCAGAGCCGTGAGCCCGTCCATTTCCGGCATCTTCAGGTCCAGCAGAACCAGTGCCGGTGCGACCTCTTTGACGGCCTCGACGCACTCCTTGCCATTGGTGGCGGTGTGAACGCGGTAGCCCTCTTGGCCAAGATGCTCAGACAGCGACCAACGAATCAGTTCTTCGTCGTCGCAGATCAGAATTTGCTGCCCGTTCATCGGACCTCCCAACGATGAGTCAGAGCAAGACTCTTGCCAGACTGCTCCACCGAGCACCGCGGCGCGATTGCGCCATTTGACCCTCGCCGGCTGTGGGCGATCAGACACTTTGCCTGTGTCAAATAACACAAGCCAGTATGGAACGGGCCGCCACAGCGGGGGATCGGGATTGGCACGGGGCATGCACTGCTGCTGAGCGCTGGCGGTGGCGTCTGGCGGCGGCCGAGAGGCTGCATGCCCACACTCTCACCACACACTCTCCGTGGGCGCGTCGGGCGCTACCGCCACATCCTCAAACCTTCAGCACGAACCAGAAGCGACTGCCTTGAGACACAGTGCTGGAGACCTCGATCTGCGAGTCGTGGGCCTGTGCGATCTGCTGGCAGATGGGCAGACCCAGCCCGGTGCCCTGTGGCTTGTCCGTCAGGGTGTCTTCGACCTGCTGAAAGCGCTCGAAGATCGCGCCAAGTTGCTCCTGCGGTACACCGGCTCCGGTGTCGCTGACTGACAACTCGACGCCTGTGTCGACTGGCTGCGCGCTCAGGGTGACGGTGCCCGCCTCGGTGAACTTCGATGCGTTCGACAGCAGGTTCACCAAGATCTGCATCAGGCGATGCTCGTCTCCGATGACCACCGGCAGTTGCTCTGCACACTCGACCTTCAACACCACATCCCGTTGAGCCGGGAATAGTGTCGACACAGCGTTGGCCGAGCTCGTGAGCAGCGCCGCCACATCGACCGGGTCCTTGCGCCACACAACGCGCCCCGCCTCCATCTTGGCGATGTCGAGCACGTCGTTGATGAGAGCAGTCAGCCTCTCGCCCTCTGAGACAACGATGCCCAGGTTGCTCAGCGCCTGGTCCATCGCCTTCTGTGCGCCCTCGGCCTCGGCTGGCAGCGCGGGAGCCACCCTCTTCTCCAAGCGAGCTCGAATGACCTTTGAAAAGCCAAGCACGCTGGTGAGGGGAGTGCGCAGCTCATGCGAGACCGTCGCGATGAACTCGGTCTTCAGGCGGTCGACTTCTTGCTCGATGGTCACGTCGCGCACCAGGGCGACGATGCCGTATGGCGGGGCCTTGCCGGGGATTGGCGTCACAGTCACCTTGCCGATGCGTTTTCCAGGCAGCTCGATATGCTCGGTGGCCGCCGTGCCGGACTGGCGCACCTGCTCGACCAGAGGCAGCAGATCCATCGGCAATACGCCGACCGACCGGGTCGAACCGACTGTGCACTCGATGCCAAACAGCCGCGAGAGTTGATCATTTGACACGCGAATTGTGCCGTCGGAGCCCATGGCGATGAGGCCGTCGGCCATGTTGTCCAACACCGTCTGCCGGTCGCTGATAGTGTGCGACAGCTGCTCGGTGCGCTTGGCGACCGTGGCTTCGAGTCCGGCGTTCAGCTTGCGATTGCGCACAAGCTCAGCCTCGATGTAGCGGATGGTGGTGACGGTGATGACCCCCATCAACAGCTCGATGCTCAGCATGTCGATGGCGTCGCCGGGCATAAATTCGTCCGGAGTGCCCACGAGCACCCCGCTAAACAAGGGGTAGTAGGCGGCCGTCCACGTCACGGACAGGGCAGTCACCAGCACGGCCGAGCGCTGAGACATAAGCAGGCCGTTGACGCCGATGAACACGGGATACCAGCGTGCCCAGCCCGAATAGAAGTCCTCCGGATGACCGTCGAGGGCGCCAGCGAGGCTGCCGAGCGAGAACACGATCATGATGACAGGCACGGCCAGCGTGGCGGTGTGGTCGCGACCTCGCCACACCAGCGTCATCGCCGTGAGCATGGTCAGCGCCATCGCACCGTCCATTGCGAAGAAGAACTGCGCCGAGTGCACACCCGCCTGCAGGTCGTTGAGCAGCGCCGCGAGGGTGGCCAGAAGGCCGCCTGCATAGACCAGCAACATGGCCTTGGCGCGCACCCGATAGAAGTGCGGCCGGTTGGCATAGACGCGGTCGAGCTGGGAGAGCAGGGGCGGCGGGTCTTCAGCCAGCGCTCATCCGCCCAACTTCATTGACGATGGTCGGCCAGGTTCCAGGGGCCAGATCGTGTCCCATGCCGTCGATCATCACTAGCTTGGCGTCCGGAATGGCTGCGGCGGTCGCCTTGCCGGCCCGAACCGGTACAAGGGGGTCGACGGTGCCGTGAATGACCGTGGTGGGCAGGTTGAGCTTGCGCAGCTGCTTGAGGCGGCTGCCGCTCTTGCACATCGCTCCCCAGTGGCGGAACACCCCCGCGCTGTTGTGCCCGCGGTCATAGGCCAGTGCCGCGCGGTGGCGAACCTGGTCGAAGTCGACGGGCAGGTCGCCTCCGATGACGCGGAAGATGCCCTCGTTGATGTCGCTGGCTTCGTCCCGGGACTTGGGGGCAGGGGTCATGATCGCGTTCAGCGCCCGAGGGCTGCTGCGTCCGAACATGTGACGTCGGCTTCCCGGCCCACTCATGATGCTGGTCAGTGACTTGACCCGGGTCGGGTGCTCGATGGCCAGGTGCTGGGCGATCATTCCGCCCATGGACACCCCCATCACATGGGCGCTGTCGATCTGCAGCTCATCGAGAATGCCAACGGTGTCCAGCGCCATGTCGGACAGGTCGTAGGGCGCTTTGACTTCCATGCGCAGCAGGGCGCGAAGCAGGGACTTGCCCATGTTCGGGCTAGGTGCGTCGTTCAGCCAGGTGGACAGGCCCATGTCGCGGTTGTCGAAGATGATGACCCGCAGTCCCAGATCGGCCAGTTGATCGAGCAGGCCGTTTGGCCAGACCACCATTTGGGCGCCAAAGCCCATGATGCAGAGCAGGGTGTCCGACCCCGATCCCCGTTCTTCGATCTCGATCTCGATGCCGTTGGACGCGATCCGCATGAAGACATCCTAATCGGCCGGTGAATTCATGCTTTGTCAACGCGGTGTCAACGAAGTCCTTCGGATGCCCGTGACATGCAGCTACAATCTGAGGCGGGAAAACCCGATCTTTTTCGGAACCCATGGGAATCGAGACAGTCATTCATCCCGTCCGACTTTCTTCGTGGCCCACTTTTTTCATCCGACCGGAGTACACAGATGCGCTTGCTAGGCTGCACCTCACTCGTCCTCATCCTTTCCGCCTGTTCCGGGGAGCCGTCCGTTGGGCTGCACCTTGACTCTGTCATGGAGGCCCGCACCCAAGGTGTCGTGCTGCACGACGGCGGAGCGCTCGGCAACGCCGCCATGATGGACCAGATCTGCGTCTTCGACCAAGGCGCCGCCACCATCGTTGGTGACTTCGACCTGGGCCAGACCCCCGAAATTCTGCTCGACGCCCACACCGACCGGGCGATCGCCTCTTCCGACGGAATCGTCTTCGAGCTGCCCACGTCTCTGGCGTCCGCCACTCCGTTGTTCAACGCATCGCCGATTGCGGCTCGCGTACTTGACGACGGTGTCGCAGCCCTCATCGACCAGGGCGAGCACTGTGCTGTCGTCTTCGACACCAGCGACACCCAAGCGGTCTACGAGCTTGAAGATGTCGCCTGCGGGCCGGACATTGGCTTCACGGCGGACCGTGCGACGGGCACGGTCTACATCGCCGACGGCAGGAGCTTTGGCGCCATCGAGTCCGACGGCAGCTTCCAGTTCTTCCCCGAAGAGGCGGCCGACATGATCGCCTGGGACTCCACCACCGGCACGGTGTTGCTGGCTCAGCGTGGCGGCTCGCTGCTGCGCTCGGCGAACCCGGACGGAACCATCAACTGGGGCGTCGAGGTCGCTGGCGCAGTGCACGCACTGTCCATGGCCGAGACCCAGGGTCTGGCGACTGTGATGGTCGATGACTACGCAGGTGGCGAGCTCATCGTCATCGATGCGGCAACCGGCGAACAGCTGGTCTCGCACCTGACACCGGACTTGGCCGACGTCACGTTCTCGTCGGACGGCCTGTCCATGGGCATCATCCAGCCCGACGCGGTCTACCTGTACACCGTCGACCCCGACATGAACCCGATGGCTACCCCGACCTCGGCCCAGGCCGCAGACCTCGGCATGGTCATTGGCACGGGCTCTGCGGTCGGTGGCTCGCTGCTGGCCGCTGCCAGCGTCGCGGTCTTCATCGAGTAGTTCGAAGCCTCGAACGAACCAAGGGCGGCCTTCGGGTCGCCCTTTTTCGTGGCTGCCATGGCCTGTTCGTCCGGCTTGCCTGTGTGTGCGGTCCGCGCCACAGTCCACTGCAGCGCGGGCTAGATCACCACATCCAGGCGTAGCTGACGTCGATGCTGCGGAAGCCCGGACCCCAGATCAGTCCAGCAGCCATCTGAATCAGCGGGTCCCAGGGAGCCCAGGTCAGGGCGGCGTTTCCGGCCGGACCCCAGGCACCGTCCCGGTTGGTCAGCCCATAGCCGCCGACGATCTGGACCTCACCCATCGGTACGGCCAGGTAGCCCAGCCCCAGAGGCTGCAGGGCCACGTCCGAGCGCGTCCAGGTGTGCACGCCCATGCGCACCCCTAGAATCGGGTAGCAGCAGTCTTTCATCTGAAGCTGCATGCGCACACCGGTGACGGTGCCCGCTTCAAAGCCGACGTGCAGCTGCGGGTGGTTTCGCTCCCACGGCTCGCCGGTGTAGCCAGACAGCTCGAACTCCAAGCGCTCGACAAAGTCCGGGTCGAGCACGTCTTCCCACTCCTCGAGTCGCTGAAGCAGGACGCGCTCCTCAGGGGTCAGCTCCGAGAGCCACTCTTGAAAGGCACTCCAGTCCGCATCGGGTGCGGGCTCCTCGAGCTTCGCATCCTTTTCCCGCTCTTCGTCGAGCAGGTCAACGTCGACAGGAGGGTCCGGCTCGTCCTGGGCAAACGCGCCAGGAGCCCACATCAGACCCATCACCAGCAGGCTTCTCACCAATCGATTTCTCTGGAGCGGAAGGTGTAGAGCATGACCATCTGCACGTCGGGCTCGGTTCCCCACAGCACGTTCAGGCGGGTATCGAGCCCGTGCCGATGCGCGTCGTCACCGCGACTCCAGATCCATTCCCATCGAGCGCCTGCGCCGAGCGCCACAGCGTTTGTCGTGATGTGCAGCCCTATGTGTTGCCGACGATTCAGCTGCAGCGTGCCGCCCATGTCCAGCATCACCAGCAAGGGAGCGCGGTCCGCGAGTCGGCGGTAGCTGTGCATATACAACGGCATGACGTCGACGCCAAACCAGGACGTCACGATGTCCGACACCGCTTGATTGCACCACTGGCTGATCACCGGACTGCCGGTGGTCGCGACCCGACCTGGCGTGGTGAAGTCCCAGTCGCGCTGTGAAACCGTCGCGCCTCCGGCCCACCCAACAGCCCTCGAACAGTCGTCGGGCCAGAACACCTGCGCTTGTGCAGCGGGTGCGGCGAACAACAATGCAGTCACGGCAAGCGTGACGAGGCTGGACGGGGGGCCGGGCATGCATGGTCCGACAGCGGACTATGCCGTGGGTTCCTGCTGAATCTAGGACGACAGCCGCTTTTCGAGGGCGTCGGCATAGGACGTGATGATCTTCAGTCGGCCGTAGTTCTTGTTGTTGCCCTCGACCAGGGTCCACGGCGCCGTCGATGTGCTGGTTCGCTCGACCAGATCGTTGATGGCGACGGCGTACTCGTCCCACTTTTCGCGGTTTCGCCAGTCCTCGTCGGTCAGCTTCCAGGCCTTCCAGGGGATGAGCTTGCGCGCCTCGAACCGGGCGAGTTGTTCGTCGGGGGTGATGTGCACCCAGTACTTCATGAGCACCGACCCGTGATCGGTGATCTGCTCTTCAAAGTGGTTGATTTCGGCATAGGCCCGCTGCCATTCCGCTTCGGTGGCGAAGCCCTCGACCCGCTCGACGAGCACACGGCCGTACCAACTGCGATCAAAGACCGTGACGCGGCCATCTCGGCCCAAGTGCCGCCAAAACCGCCACAGGTAGTGTTGCGCCCGCTCTTCTTGGGTGGGGGCGGCGACGGGAATGACCCGGTAGTCGCGGGCCTCCATCGACGACACCAGGCGACGGATGCCTCCACCCTTTCCGGCGGCGTCCCATCCCTCGAACATGAGCACCGACGCGATGCCGCGCTCCTTTGCGGCCCGGTAGAGCTTGCCGACCCGGGCCCGCTGCACCTCGAATTCCTTCTTGAACTCTTTCTTGGTCAGCGGCTGGTCCATCTTCAGGCTGTCGAGGATGGTCGGCTGGGTGATGCCGCTCGGCGTGCTGGCCTCGGCTTCAGCCTTGGGGGCCTGCTTGGCGGCCTTGGCCTCGGCGATGCGCTTGCGAACGGCATCGCGGATGGCGGTGGCAACGGTCAGTTCTCGGTACCGCCGGTTGCTGCCCTCGACGAGGATCCACGGTGCGGGCCCGGTAGAGGTCCGCCGAATCGTGCGCTCGGTGGCGCTCAGGAAGTCGTCGTACATGTCCAGGTGCTTGCGGGCGCGGTCGTCGACACGCCAGCTGTTGAGCTCGTCTTCTTCAAGCTCGGTCAGGCGCTTGCTCTGCTGCTTGCGCGACAGGTGCATCCAGAACTTCAAGATGACCGCTCCGTCCTCGGCCAGCTCATCTTCGAAGCCAGCGATGCGGTGCAGCTCGGTGTCGAGTGCGGCGTCGTCGATCTTTCCGTACACCCGATCGAGAAGGGGACCGGAGTACCACGATGACAGGAAGAGGCCGATCTGGCCCTTGGGAGGCAGGTCGCGCCAGTAGCGCCAGAACCGCGGCCGCTCCCGTTCCTCTTCGCTCGGCGTTCGGTAGGCCACGTTGATCAGCCAGCGCGGGTCCATCCACTCATTGAGCTTGTTGACGGTCATGCCCTTGCCGGCGCCGTCCACGCCCGCGAACACCACAATGACGGGGAAGTCTCCGAGCTCTCGCAGCTCGCGCTGCAGCTCCAGAAGTTCGACCCTGAGTGTCGGCTCGGTCTCGTTGTAGGTGTCCTTATCGACCTTGCGACCCAGCTCGGCTGTCTCGAACATTCCTCACCCCCCGGTTCGAATGCGCTCCACCATACTGAAGAATCCGTTGCGCCTGTTGGGGGACAGGTGCTGGTCCAAGCCGATGTCGCTGAACACCTTGTCGATGTCGGCCGTCTTCATCTGTTCGCGGGTGCGTCCCGAGTACACCGATTGCACCACGAAGATGAGTCCGCGCACGATCACCGAGTCGCTGTCCGCGATCACGTCGAACGCGTCGGGTACCCCCTCGGTGGGTCTGAGCACCAGCCATACTTGGCTCATGCAGCCCTTGACCCGAGTCACCTCGGTCTTGTCCGAATCGTCCATCTCAGGCAGCTTTTTGCCCAGATCGATGAGGTATGCGTAGCGGTCGTGCCAGTCGTCAAAGAACTGGAGCCGCTCGACGAGCTCAGAAGCTTCCATCGGGCGGCTCTAACCGGCCTCGGCGTCAACGCCCGGTGGCTACCAGGACGCGGTCGCCAGAAGGTAGATCGGCAGGAACATGAGCAAGACCATCACGGCCATCTCAGCGACTCTGCCGGCCTGCTGCCACGACGGGTTGTACTCGGCTCCATCGTCCGGCACCGGCGTGTAGATCCAGGCCTCGGCATCGCGGTCGTTGTGGCGGCTGCCTTTTCTGCGGGCCAGCGTCTGCTCGCGCCGCGCCCGGGTGTTGCGGGCTGCGCGTGTCTGACGCTTCATCATCAGACCGATGTTTGCGTTGCCACCAGCCATCACCCACCCCCGGTTCGTATGTCATTCATACGCACCACAGAGCGGGGCATTTCAACAATCGACGACCTGCACGGTTCCGTCGATTGCCTTGAGACTCAGCCGGGCGGGATGGGCTGCGGTGCCTCGAGAGCCACGGTCGCTGTCTGGTTGAGCGTCGCGCTGCCGTTGAAGGACACGGTCAGCGTCCAGTCGCCCACGGCAGCCGGTCGCACGACGGGCTTTTCTTCGACGGTCACGATCGCCTGGGTGCACATGTCGCCCTCTTGCCGCAGGGTGACCGCCAGCTCGATGGTTCGGGTGTCGGCGTGTTCGGTCACCGCAGACTCGTGCCGCCAGCACCCATTGGGCAGCTCGTAGGTGACACCCATGGTGATGGGGTCCCCCAACACCGACAGGCCCGTCTGGGTCGTCCAGCGCGGGTTCATGGGCACGCTGGCCGCATTGGGCTGGACCGGCGCCGCCTCGATGAGGGGAGCGGGCTCGATTCCCGGCTCGGCATGCGGGGTCTCGGGGCCTTCTTTTGCGCAGGCGAGCAGTGCCAGCAGCAGCAGCCAACTCACGCGTACATGCCTTCGATGATGTCGGCGAAGTGAGCGTGCACCTTCTTGCGCTTGACCTTGAGAGTCGGGGTCAGCTCGCCGTCTTCGACGGTCAACTGGCGGCCTAGGATGGTGAACTTGCGAATGTGCTCAACCCGCGCGAACTTGGCGTTCGACTTCTCTTCAATGTCCTTTTCGATGAGGTCACGCAGGGTCGCGTTGCTGTGCAGGTCGCTTGTGGGCTGGCTGTTGTCATTGGCCCACTTCAGGCAGGCTTCTTCGTCGATCGTCACCAGTGCCGACAGGAACTTGCGTCGGTCACCGATGACCACGGCCTCGCTGATGTACTCGCTGTTCTTCATCGCCGCTTCGATGTTCTTGGGCGCGATGTTCTTGCCGCCAGCGGTGACGATGATTTCCTTCTTGCGGCCAGTGATGTGCAGAAAGCCCTGGTCATCGACCTTGCCCAGGTCGCCCGAGTGCACCCAGCCGTCGACCAACGCCTCGCCGGTGGCCGCCTCGTCCTTGTAGTAGCCGAGGAAGACATTGGGTCCCTTGAAGGTGATCTCGCCGTCGTCGGCAATCTTGACCTCGACGCCGGGCAGCGCCGGTCCGACCGAGCCGTACATGGTCTTGCCGGGCACGTTGAAGCTGGTCGGTCCCGTGCCTTCGGACTGGCCATAGACCTCCATGATCGGCAGGTCGATGCCGCTGAACCACTCCAGAATCTCGGCGGAGATGGGGGCGGCTCCGGACACACAGAAGCGCGCGTTGCCCAAGCCGAGGGCGGGCTTGAGCTTCGAGAAGATGAGCCGGTCGGCAATCTTGTGCTTGAAGCGAAGCCCCATGCCGGGTGTCTCGCCGCGGTTGGCCAGCGAGGTCACTTCGCGGCCCTGCTTCATGGCCCAGTCGACCAAGCGCGCCTTGAGCGGCGAGGCGTCCTTGAGCTTGCCAGTGATGCCCGCGTGGAACTTCTCCCAGATGCGCGGCACGCCGAAGACGATGGTGGGCTGCACCTCTTTGAGGTTGTCGAGCAGCGCGTCCATGCTCTCGGCGTAGTAGACCGACGAGCCATAGGTGATCGGGCTGTGCAGGGTGAACATCTGCTCGGCGATGTGGGACAGGGGCAGGTAGCTGACCGAGTAGTCGTCCTCGTTG